>DAIOWL010000927.1:0-3255 GCA_036758545.1 Streptosporangiaceae bacterium
GTTTCAAATGCCCGGGCCGTTCTGTGCCCTGGTGATGGTCAGCTTGCGTGAGTGTCGGCAGGTTCCGGAAAGCTACACACCGCCGACCCGTGTGTCCTGGTCCGCCCATTCGCGCTGGCGCAGCACGAACTTCTGGGTTTTGCCCGTCGACGTTTTCGGCAGCGGGCCGAACTCGATCGAGTCCGGGCACTTGTAGTGCGCGAGGCGCTCCCGGCAGAACGCGATGATCTCCTCCGGGGCGGCCGCGGCGCCCTCGCTGAGCGTGACGAACGCCTTCGGCCGCTCTCCCCAGTGCGGGTGCGGGATCCCGATGACCGCGCATTCGAGTACGGCCGGGTGAGCGGCGATCGCCTGCTCGACTTCGATGCTGGAGATGTTCTCGCCGCCGGAGATGATGATGTCCTTGCCGCGGTCGCGCAGCTCGATGTTGCCGTCGGGATGCCAGACGGCCAGGTCCCCGGAATGGAACCAGCCGCCGGCGAACGCCTTGCCGGTGGCGGCTTCGTCGTTGAAGTAGCCGCTCATGACGTTGTTCCCGCGCATGACGACCTCGCCCATCGTGGTCCCGTCCCGCGGGACGTCGGTCATCTGCCCGTCGACGACGCGGACCAGGTCGGAAGAGGGGTAAGCCTGCCCCTGGCGGGCCAGGGATCTCGCGCGCTGGTCCACCGGGAGCTCGCGCCAGGCTTCCTGCTCCGGGCACACGGTGATCGGGCCGTAGGTCTCGGTCAGACCGTACACGTGCACGACGCGGAAGTTCAGCTCGCTCATCCGGGCGAGCAGCGTCGGGGAGGGCGGGGCGGCGGCTACCATCGCCGTCACCGGTCGCTCCAGGCGGTGCGCCCAGGGATGGTTGACGACCATCAGCTGGACGGTCGGAGCCCCGTTGTAGTGCGTTACCCCCTCGCCATCGATCAGTTCCCAGATCAGCCCGGGGTCCACCGCGCGCATGGTCACGTGCCGTGCCGCGACCGCGGTGACCGCCCACGGGAAGCACCAGCCGTTGCAGTGGAACATCGGCAGCGTCCACAGGTAGGCCGAATCGGTGCCCATCCCGGCCACGATCACCTCGCTCAGCGCGTTCAGGTACGCGCCGCGGTAGGTGTACTGCACCCCCTTGGGCCGCCCCGTGGTCCCCGAGGTGTAGTTGATCGAGATCGTCTCCTCCTCGTGCTCCAGCCAGCTCGCCGGCCGGGCCGGCGAGGCGCCGCCCAGGAACTCCTCGTACGGGTCCGGCGGGACGCCGGTGTCGTCACAGCGGATCACGGTCACCCCGGTCAGGTCGAGCGATTGGGTGACCGGCGCGAGCGTCGCATCCAACAGCAGGTACCTGGCCCCGCTGTGCTCCAGGATGTACCCGACCTCGGCGCTGGACAGGCGGTTGTTGACCGCGACCAGGATTCCGCCCGCGGCCGGCACGCCGAAATGCGCCTCCAGCATGGCGGGCGAGTTGAACAGCAGCGTGGCGACGCGCTCTCCTTTGGCCAGGCCCGCCGACCTGAGCGCATTGGCGAGCCGCCAGGACCGTTCGGCCAGTTCTCGGTAGCTGTACCGCCGCTGGCCGTGCACGACGGCGACTTTGTCCGGGTACAGGTACGCGGCCCGGTACAGGAAATCGACCGGGTTCAATTCCGAACGGAACACGGTGCCTGCCCCCGTTCCGGCTCCGGGCTTTCCGGGGTTCGGCAAAAGCGCCTCGCTCATCGCATGCCTCCTTCGCGGCTGTACGTCACCGCTCCTGACGGCTCGAGCAAGACTCCCGGGTTCATGATCCCGGCCGGGTCGAGCTCGGCCTTCGCACCGCGGAGCGCGCCGGCGAACAGCTCCGGCACCTCGCGCAGGTACCAGCGGCGATGGTCGCGCCCGACGGCGTGATGGTGGGTGATCGTGCCGCCGAGCGCCGCGATCGCCTCCGCGGCCGCGAGCTTGATCTCGTCCCACTGCTCCAGCTCCTGGCCGGGCCGGCCGGGCGCGTAGACCGAGTAATAGGGCGAGGGACCGTCGGGGTACACGTAGGCGAAACGGCACGAGACCACGCCGCCGCCGCACGCCTGGCGCACCGCCTGCCTGGTGGCCGCCAGCACGCCCTCGTGGAAGTCCCAGAAGCGATCCCAGGTGACGGCCGTCTCGAAGGTCTCGCTGATCAGCCCGAGCCGGACCAGGCCGTCGCGCAGGTACCCGCCGCGCAGGAACGAAGCCCGCCAGGCCGCGGCCGGGTCGTCTTCCCCCTCGCGGACGCCGCCGCGATGGCTGGCGCAGATCTCCAGCGCCCGGGCCAGCCACGGCCCCAGCTCGTGGTCCGCGGACTCGAAGCCGAGCACGAGAATCGACTGCGATCCGTCGCCGCTGCCCGACATCAGCGCCTCGTCGTGGCCGAGCAGGCGGCAGTTGGCCGGGTTGAGCCCGGACTGCGCGAGCTCCCGGGACGCCTGCACCGCGTCGGAAAAATCGGCGAAGAGCACCGAGGCGCCGGCCCGGAACCGCGGCCGCGGCTGCACCCGCATCCACGCCTCGGTGATCACGCCCAGCGTGCCCTCGGAGCCGCAGAACAGCCGCTCCGCCGACGGGCCCGCCCCGGAGGCCGGCAGCCGCCTGGTCTGGAGCACGCCGCGCGGCGTCACCACGCGGACGGACTCCACGAACTCGTCGATATGGGTGTGCAGCGTCGCGTAGTGACCGCCCGAGCGCGTCGCGATCCACCCGCCCAGCGTCGACCACTCGAACGACTGCGGGAAATGCCGCAAGGTCAGGCCGTGCGGCTTCAGCTGCGCCTCCAGCGCCGGGCCCAGCGTGCCCGCCGCGATCCGCGCGGCCCGCGAAGTATCGTCGACCTCCAGCACCCCCGCCAGGTGGCGAAGGTCGACGCTGACCACGCCGCGATAGCCGTCCCCGACATCGGGCTCGACCCCGCCGACCACGCTGGAGCCGCCGCCGAACGGGATCGCCGCGACGCCGGCGTCGCAGCACCAGTCCAGCACCGAGACCAGCTCGTCCTCGCCGCGGGGGAACGCCACAAGATCAGGCGCATGCGCAAAGTCCCGGCGGAAGGCTCGCACCAGATCGCGGAACGACCGGCCGTATGTGTGGGCGGCCCGGTCGTACGGGTCCGTGCTGAAGACCGGCTCGAGTGACGCCGGCGGCACCAGCCGCGGCGCATGCAAGTCCAGCTCCTGTACTCGAGGTGGTTCCTGCGCGCGCACGCTATCGATCCCCAGGCGTTCGGTGAAGACGGCCCCGAGTTGCCCGATCTCGCCC
>DAIOWL010000928.1:0-3248 GCA_036758545.1 Streptosporangiaceae bacterium
CGACTCCAGCCGCCACACCGCCTCGATCGCGCGATGCGCCGCCTGCGTACTATCGCCCGCGGTCACTCATCCCCGGGGCTCTGCTGCCTCCGGGGGGACGACCCCCCGAGCCCCCCGTCAGGGCCGTGTACCTGGCGGATGTCCCCCTCGCCGTCCCCGACCACATTCCAGAACCGCCTGGCCAGCTCCAGCGCCTCGTCCTTCGACCGCACCTCGATCAGCGCGAAGCTGACGATCACCTCTTTGGACTCGGTGAACGGCCCGTCGGTCAGCGTGATGTTCCCGCCGGACGCGACCACGTGCGTGCCGCGGTCCAGGCCGCCCGTGGCCAGCAGCACTCCGGCCCTGGTCAGCTCCTCGACGAAGCGCCCCATCTCGGCGTAGAGCTGCTCGTCCGGCGGGCGACCGCCGCCGTTGAGCGTCATCAGGAAGCGCATCGAGAAAACCTCCGGAAAATTCTCCGTCCCCGTGTCCATCCGGCCGGTCCCCGTTCGAAGCGTCAGCAGCAGGCCGGACGACGGAGCCGGCCGCCTCAGACGGAGGAGACCATCATGAGGAAGATCGTAGCGGGCCTGTTCATCACGCTCGATGGCGTCGTCGAGATCCCCGAGGAGTGGATGGGGCCGTACTTCACCCCCGAGCTCGGGCAGGCCATCGGGTCGATGATGGCGGCCCAGGACGCCATGCTGCTCGGCCGGGTCACCTACGAGATGTTCGCCGCGCACTGGCCGAACCAGACCGGCGATATGGCCGACACGATGAACGGCACCCCCAAGTACGTCGTCTCCGGCACCCTGGAGTCCGCGGACTGGCAGAACACGACCCTGATCCCGGCGGCCGGCGCGTTCGCCGAGATCGCCGAGCTCAAGCAGCAGCCTGGCCAGAACATCGGCATGACCGGGAGCGGGACCCTGGTCAGCTCGCTGCTGCGCGAAGGGCTGCTCGACGAACTGCACCTGTTCGTCTTCCCCCTGGTGGCCGGCCCCGGCCAGCGGCTGTTCGGCGCCTCCGGCGCGCAGCTGCCGCTGGAGCTCCTCGACTCCGCGACGTTCGGCAGCGGCGTCATGCACCTCACCTACGCCAAGGCGTGACGGCGCGGTCTCTCGTCAGCCCTCGATGAACTGGTAATCGGTCGTGATGCGGCCGTCGGTGTCCAGGACGAGGATCTCCAGGCCAACGCCTGCTACTTCCCCGCCGTCGGCCGGGATCATCTCCCAGTTGAATTTGACCACGTCGCCGAGGCGGTCCGCGTTATCCCGCGACCGGAACGTGTACGCGCCCGATGCGATGAATTCGTGGTACGTGCGGGTCACCCGGGCCTCGAGCTCCTCATGCCCGCGGGCGCGGAGAACCAGGGAAGGAAAGCCCAGTCCGGCCGCGGCCTGCCGCATCTCCTCGGGTGGCTGGAGGACCTGGGCACCGTCCTCGGCCCACAGCTCGTGGACGGCCTTGCGGCGCTGCTCGGCGTCTGGCTCCTGCCAGACCGCCACGTAGCGGCGGACCAGATCCCCGGCGTCTATCGCAGTCATAACGTCTCCATAGGTGTTGGCGTGTCCGTTTCGTCCTTCGATGGTGCGGGCGGCGCCGCGGCCCGGCAATTCCCTCGAGGGAATGGCCAGCTCGCCGGGGGAGAGGTAAACACGGCTGTGTGACCACCCAGACAAAGACGGCCCGCCGCCCCGGCCCGCCCGGCGGCCTGGCCGCCGCCCTGCGCGAATGGCGCGGCCGCCGCCGGGTCAGCCAGCTGGAACTCGCGTTGCGGGCCGGCACCACGCAGCGGCACGTCAGCTTCATCGAAAGCGGGCGCTCCGTCCCCGGCCGGGCCATGGTGGTGCGCCTGGCCGAGTCGCTGGAGGTCCCGCTCCGGGAGCGCAACGCCCTGCTGCTGGCGGCGGGGTACGCGCCGGCGTATCCGGAGACGCACCTCGGCGACCCCGGTCTCGGGCCGGTCCGCGCGGCCCTGGAGCGCATCCTGGCGGGGCACCAGCCGTACCCGGCGGTGGTCGTCGACCGGCACGGCGATCTCGTCGCGGCCAACGACGGCTTTCGTGCGCTGACCGTCGGCGTGGCGCCGGAGCTGCTCACCCCGCCCGTCAGCGTGCCCCGCGTGCTCCTGCACCCGCAGGGAATGGCGCCGCGGATCATCAACCTCGACGAGTGGGCCTGGCACGTGATCGACCGGCTTCGCCAGGAAGTACTGAATATCCCGAACGGTCGGCTCGACGCCCTCGTCAACGAGCTCGAGGCGCTGGTGCCTGATCGTCCGCGCCAGCCAGGACCGGATTACCTTGGCTTCGCCGTCCCGCTGCGGCTGCGCTCAGGCGACGGCGAGCTTCGGCTGCTGACCACGCTGACCCATTTCGGCACCGCGGTCGATGTCACGGTCGCCGAATTGAGACTGGAGGCCTTCCTCCCGGCGGACGAGCAAACCGCCGCCACCCTCAAAGCCATGGCTGGTGCCACGACCTGATGGATGTAGCGCAACAGTTACAATGTAGTTATGACGACTCCGCTCTCCATCCGCTTTTCCCCGTTGTTGCTGTCCCGGCTGCGGCAGCGCGCCAACGCCATGACGGGTGCTAGCGCCGCCGGACTGGCACAACGGCTCATCGACGAGGGTCTGCGGATGGCCGATCACCCGGGTGTGATCTTCAAGGACGGGCCGTCCGGCCGTAGGGCCGCGCTGGCCTACGGGCCCGATATCTGGGAGGTCATCAAGTTCCTCCGAGAGGTCGATGAGCGCGGACCCGCCGCGATCGACGCCGCGACGGAGGTATTCGCGGTCGACTCCAGCCGGATCGCCACGGCGATCAGCTACTACGGGGACTACGTCGGCGAGATCGACGCGGAGATAGCAGACGCAGACGAGGCTTCGGCGCGTGCCGAAGCAGCATGGCGCGTCCAGCAGCAGCTCATCGCGTGAACCAGCGGCATGACGTCAGGCTCCTGCTGGACGAGATGTTCTCACCCGCCATCGCGGCCGAGTTGCGCGAACGCGGTCACGACGTGATCGCGATAGCGGATCGGCCTGACCTGCGCGCGAAGTCCGATGAGGAGATATTTGCGTGGGCCAGCGCGGATCGGCGATGGTTGCTCACGGAGAACGTGAAGGACTTCCGGCCGATCATGCTCTGCGCCTTGCCGGCCGGGCCACCGGGCTGCGGGCTACTGTTCACGAGCAGTCGGGCCTTCCCTAGATCGAGGAAGAATCCGGGTCCGCTGATCAACGCCCTTCATGCGTGGCTGAC
>DAIOWL010000929.1:0-3237 GCA_036758545.1 Streptosporangiaceae bacterium
GCGGCGCAGATCCAGGTCGCGCTGGCCCCGGGCCCGAGCGCGGCCAGCCCGTCGGTGACCCCGGCGATCATGCCGCCGCCGCCGCGGCTCGGTATCAGCGAGCCGTCGGCGCCGAACTGGTACGACACCGGGCCGCGGTTGGATGCCACGAGCACTCGCTGATTCATAGTCCGGCAGGCTAGCTCACCGTCATGCCGACAGCCCCACGAGGAGCAGGTGGTTCAACTGGGGTAGTCTTAGCAACGTTTGACCCACAATTGAATAACGCTCATCCAGAGGGGTGGAGGGATCGGCCCTGTGAAGCCCCGGCAACCTAGCGCGCAGTTATCTGCCCGTCGTACACGGCGAGGCGCGCGAGTGGTGCCAAGTCCGGCCCGCGGTCAGGGTGACCGCTGGGAAAGATGGGGAAGGAAATCCTCGCCGGTGACCACAGCAACGACACCCACGTCTCCCTCAGCCTCGTTCGGCTTCGCCACCGGGCTGTCCTGCCGCGAGTGCGGCAAGGTCTACGAACTGGGCCCGCACTACGCCTGCGAGGAGTGCTTCGGCCCGCTCGAGGTCCGCTACGACTACCCGGCCCTGACCCGGTCCGGCATCGAGGCGGGCCCGCCGAACATGTGGCGGTACGCGCCGCTGCTCCCGGTCCCGCCCGACATCGCGTCCCGGCCCACCACCGAGCCCGGCTGGACCAAGCTGATCCGCGCCGACAACCTCGCGCACGCGCTGGGCATGCGCCGGCTGTGGATCAAGGACGACCGGGGCAACCCGACGCACTCGTTCAAGGACCGGGTGGTCGCGGTGGCGCTGGCCGCCGCGACCGAGATGGGCTTCAAGGTGCTGGCCTGCCCCTCCACCGGCAACCTGGCCAACGCGGTGGCCGCCGCCGCCGCGCGGGCCGGGGTGCGCTCGGTGGTGATGGTGCCCGCCGACCTGGAGCTGCAGAAGATCATCACCACGTCCGTGTACGGCGGCACGTTCGTCACCGTGGACGGCACCTACGACGACGTGAACCGGCTGGCCTCCGAGCTCGCGGGCGAGCATCCTGACTGGGCCTTCGTCAACGTCAACGTGCGGCCGTACTACGCCGAGGGATCCAAGACGCTCGGCTTCGAGATCGCCGAGCAGCTCGGCTGGCGGCTGCCCGAGCAGGTGGTGGTGCCGATCGCGTCGGGTGCCCAGCTGGTCAAGGTGGACAAGGGCTTCACCGAGCTGACCGCGCTCGGCCTGGTGCCGCAGAGCCCGTGGCGGGTGTTCGGCGCCCAGGCGACCGGGTGCTCGCCGGTGTCCGCCGCGTTCGCCGCCGGGCACGACGTGGTCCGCCCGGTCCGCCCGGACACCATCGCCAAGTCGCTGGCCATCGGCAACCCGGCCGACGGGCCGTACGTGCTCGACGTGGTGCGGCGCACCGGCGGAGTGATCGCCGACGTGAGCGACGACGAGGTCGTCGACTCGATCCGGCTGCTCGCCGGCTGCGAGGGCATCTTCGGCGAGACGGCCGGCGGCGTCACCCTCGGCGTGCTGCGCAAGCTGCTGCTCCAGGGCCAGCTCGACCCGGAGGCCGAGACCGTGATCATCAACTCCGGTGACGGGCTGAAGACCCTCGACGCCATCGCCGCGGCGGTGGACGTGCCGGCCCCGATCAGGCCGACCCTCGAGGCATTTCAGGAGGCAATGTCGTGACGGTGCAGGTGCGCATCCCCACCATCCTGCGGTCTTACACCGGCGGCGCGGCGGAGGTGACCGCCGCCGAGGGCAGCCTCCGCGAGGTCATCGCCGGCCTGGACGCCGCCTACCCGGGTCTGGGCAGCCGGATCATCGACGACGGCGGCAAGCTGCGCCGGTTCGTCAACGTGTACGTGGGCGACGAGGACGTGCGTTTCGCCCAGGGACTCGACACGCACGTGCCCGCGGGAGAACGGGTTTCGGTCATTCCTGCCGTGGCTGGTGGGGCGCTCGAGGCCACAGCGAAGATAGGCCAGATGGCGTGATTGGTGGGTAAGTGGCGGCAGGCACCGTCAGTACAGGGTAAGGTCAGTTCCGGTCGTCATCCGACGGGGACAGGCTGCGCGCTGGCGCTCAGCCGTTCTCAATGGTTCGCGATCGACGGGTTCCGCGGTGACAAGGGCGGGGCTCGAAGGCCCGAGCGTAGTTAGGGAGTTGTTTGGAATGGCTCAGGGCACCGTCAAATGGTTCAACCCGGACAAGGGATACGGCTTTATCGCCGTCGACGGTGGCAAGGACGTTTTCGTCCATTTCTCGGCGATCCAGTCGGATGGCTACCGCACCCTCGAAGAGGGACAGCGGGTCGAGTTCGAGATCACGCAGAGCGACCGGGGCGCGCAGGCCGACAAGGTGATCGTGGTCCCTTAAGTTCGCTCGTGGCCCTCGCTTCGCGCGGGACCACCAGATCTGCCGGGTTCTGCTGGCCGGCCCGGCCCCCAGGGGCCGGGCCGATCTGTTTTACACCTGTCACGACAGCATCAGCGGACCGCATCCCTCTTGGGGCGTTTGCACTCTCACTAGGAGAGTGCTAAACATGGTGCTGGCACTCTCCTTATGTGAGTGCCAGCATGATGGCGGGATCGGGCGACGAGGCACCTTCCCGCGGCAGGAAGGGACTGCCGCGCGGGCTGCCGTCCGTCGCGGGCGTTGGCTCGATCCGCGCGTACGCCACGGAGGACTGGAGCCTATGGCAGCGAAGATGATCGCGTTTGACGAGGACGCCAGGCGCGGCCTCGAGCGCGGTATGAACCAGCTCGCCGACGCCGTGAAGGTAACCCTCGGCCCCAAGGGCCGCAACGTGGTGCTCGAGAAGAAGTGGGGAGCCCCCACGATCACCAACGATGGCGTGTCCATCGCCAAGGAGATCGAGCTCGAGGACCCGTGGGAGAAGATCGGCGCCGAGCTTGTCAAGGAAGTAGCGAAGAAGACCGACGACGTGGCCGGCGACGGCACGACGACGGCCACCGTGCTGGCCCAGGCGCTCGTGCGCGAGGGCCTGCGCAACGTCGCGGCGGGCGCGAACCCGATGTCGCTCAAGCGCGGCATCGAGTCGGCCGTCGAGCGGGTGAGCGAGGAACTGTCCAAGCTCGCCAAGGACGTGGAGACCAAGGAGCAGATCGCTTCTACCGCCTCCATCTCGGCCGGTGACACGGCCATCGGCGAGATGATCGCCGAGGCCATGGACAAGGTCGGCAAGGAAGGCGTCATCACCGTCGAGGAGAGCAACACCTTCGG
>DAIOWL010000930.1:0-3235 GCA_036758545.1 Streptosporangiaceae bacterium
CCGCGCCGACCAGGGGGGCCAGTGACGCCGTGAGCTCGGCCAGGTCGATGTCCTTCTGGCGCTGGGTCGCGGTGAGGTCCGAGAAGCTGAAATCGGTCAGCCAGGTCTGGCCGGCGTCGTCGACCATCACATTGGCTGCCCGCAGGGCCCGGTGGGCAATCCCGGCGCGGTGCAGCCTGTCCACCTCGGCCCACAGCCGCCGGAGAAGCTCGTCGCTGATTCGCCGGGGCGGCAGCTGATCGAGCGGGCTCCCGTCCACCCGCTCCATGGCCAGCAGCACGGTCCCGTCAGCCGCCTTGATCACCCGGTCGATCCCGGGGACACGTACGCCGGCGCGTTCCGCCAGCGTTCCGACGAGGGCCTGGTGCTCAACCGCCTGGATCAGCGAGGCCGCGGGCCGCGTGTCGCCGACATCACGCAGCCGGGCGAACCGGTATGCCCGGTACAGCAGGTCGGCGTCACGCTGCCCCGAGCCGACAGCCTTGATGAAAAGATGCCCCCCAGGCTCGGTGACCGCGAAGAACGGGCGGGAGCCCTTCGCCGTGACGTCGGCCGGGGTGACGGAGCTGACCGGCAGGCCGGCGGACCACAGCGCCGCGGCGATCCCGTCGGGCCCTATCCGCCGGTCCGGCACGCCGAGGGCGACCAGCACGCCGGCTCCCGCGGTCAGCCCGATGGCGAACCCGAGGATCAGCTCCATCGGCAGCACGGTGCCAGCCACCAGTCGCGCTACGCCGGCCGCGCCCAGTACGATCCACGCCGTCCGCCGCCACGGGCGGCTCAGCCACGGCGAGGCCGCCACCGTGACCGCCACCGCACTGGCCAGCAGCGCCGGGCCGGGGAACGCCGCGCTGGCGAGCCACGAGCCGTGCCCGAGGTTAACCGCCACCGCGTGCGGATGCCCGGCGCCGACCAGGTTCAAGATCCCCGCCAGCGCTCCGCCGGCCACCATAGCGCCGGCCGCCAGGCTGATGAGCAGGCGGAACCGGCGGCGCCAGAGTGCGATGGCCACGATCCCGGCGGCGGCCACGACGAATGTCACCTGCACCAGTCCCACCAGCAGCCGCCCGGCCGGGTCAGCTCCGAGCCAGGTCACGGCCGACGCGTCGGTTCCGACCAGCTGGCTGGGAGCGAGCGCCACCGCCGTCAGCGTCACGATGAGAAGCAGGCCGCCGGCGATCAAGCGAATGACATCGCCCGGATGGCGGTAGCGGGACGAGGGCATGCGCCGGGCCGGGTGGCCCACGGTCGGTCCTGGTACATCCCGAGTGGGCTGGGTGGCTATTTCCATGCTGCTCCCTGCCTTCCCTCCACGCGCCGCTGGATCTGGCCGACGATCAGGGCGGTCACGACGGCGCACGAGATCCCGAGCAGGATCCCGGCGACAGCGTCCGACAGCCAGTGGGCCCCCAGGTAGGCGCGGGAGAGCCCCATCAGGATCGAGAACGCCACCGCGGCCAGCGCCCACCAGGCACGCCGCCTCCCCGGTGGCACCAATGCGATGACCGCCGCGACGACGGTGGCTGACGCGGCGACGGCGTGGCCGGACGGGAACGACGAACCGGTCGTTACCACGAGTGATTCAGGCGGCCTCGCGCGTTCGTAGACCCCCTTGAGTACGCCGATGAGGACCTCAGACAGCACGATGGCGGCGGTGAACGCGGCCAGATGCCACCACCGGCGTCGCAGCGCGAGGAATCCGGCTACGGCAATCCGGACCGGCAGGGTGACATATACGAGCCCGAGGAGGTTGAAGACCTTGGCGATCGCGGTGACCGGCGGCGCCTGCCCGGAGATCATCAGCCGCTGCCATGCGTCGTCCAGCCGCTGGATGCTGGTCAGCGTGCCGTGGTCGCCGACGGCGGCGAAGACGCCCGCGGTGAGCACCACCACGACCGCACAGACGGCGGCGTCCCGGCCGGGAGCGGCCACCAGCGCGGGCCGTTCCAGTCCTGGCATCGGACGCCAGCTCACCCGGGACATGCCGCGCCTCGCCCGCACAGGGCCAGGCCCTCGGTCTGCCGGACATAGCCGACCAGCCTCGACCGGGGCACGAAGTCGACCGCGCTGCCGGCCGTTCCGGCCAGGACGGGGGAGGCGCCCGGTGCGAACCGGAACTCGTAGGTGACGCAGCCGCCGGGGAAGGTGTAGAAGCGCAGGTCCGAAAACTGCGGCACCAGGTTCAGCGGCCGCTCGAATCGCCGCGTTCCGGGCTGGTCGGAGGGTATCTGGCGGGCGCCCGCAGTGTCACAGGCCGCGGCCAGGGTGATGGTCGCCGAACGCCCGCCGGCCCGGTCGGAGTCCAGCCAGAAGCTGGCCTTCCCGCTGGCGATGTCCACGCCGCCTAGCTGCCAGCCCGACGGGAGCGCGGCGAGACAGGGCAGGACCGCCGCTGAGGGGACCGCCTGGGCCGCCAGGATCATCGAGGGACCAGTGCCACAGTCGGGAGGATGCGCGCCTATGTTCTCGGCGGGGAAGAAGGCCTTGCCCCCGACCAGGACGGCCACCGTGGTCACGACGAGCATGCCCGCAGCCAGGAAGACCCGCCGGGCACTCCAGCGCTGCAGCACGATCGGCCGCCGTTCGGGAGCGAGCTTCCTGAACTCGCCGAGCACGTCGCGGGGGTCTCGTTTCATGAAGGCACGGAGTTGCGTCGGGCTCGCCACGCCGCGGGTGGCCGCGAACGCCTCGCTGAGCTCGGCCGGGGTGAACTGGCGCAGGGCACGCTGGTAAACGCGCTGCGGGTCGCTCCGGACCGCGAGCACCAGCATCATGTTGCCGAGGTCGACCGCCTGCCGCCACGGCGACGGGCGCACCTGGAAGAAGGCCACGTCGATCAGCAGCAGTTCCCTAGGGCGGACCATCAGGTTGCCCGGTTTGATGTCCCGGTGGGCGACGCCCGCGTCCCACATCTTGCGGATCAGCGTCAGCCCCTGGTCGATCAGGTCGTCGTCGACCTGGGCCTCGCCGATTTCCACCGCACCGTGGAAGAACTCGGTGACCAGAATGTACTCACGCTCGGGGGTGATCTCCACGATGCCGTACGGCCTGGCCGTGCGGACCCCGATGTCCTGCAGCAACCGCAGGGCATAGTCCTCGTACGTGACCAGGCGCCGCACTGTCTTGAACGGAGACTCGTCTTCCAGGGAGCCGTACAGGACGGTCCGCCACAGCTTGTACCAACGATCGGCGCGAACGTGGCCTTTGGTGTACAGCTTGGCGAAGACGTACTGGG
>DAIOWL010000931.1:0-1323 GCA_036758545.1 Streptosporangiaceae bacterium
GGAAGTCACCGACCGTGCTAGCGGCGGAATCCGCGGGCGCGTACCGGATGGTGAACGCCGGCCCGGCCACGCGGAAGTCGTCCGACAGCGGGGCGAGACCTTCCAGGGCCCCGGGGATCCCTTCCCGGTCCAGGGCGTCCGAGATCGCGGCCGTGGGCAGCTTGCCGAGCCGCCCTAGGACCACTGCCTGGGATCCGGTGGTGACTGGTCTCCTCATGGCGCCTCGGATCCGGCCAGCCGTGCGTCACGCATCGCCTGCGGCAGGGGGACACCGGCCCGCACCTCGGCTTCGATCTGCTCTTCCCGTGCACGCACACCTCGTGCGGCGGCCAGGACCTCGGCCGCCCGCTGGCGGGGGATGACGACCACGCCGCCTTCGTCCGCCATCACCACATCACCGGGCTTGACGGTCACCTGGCCGAGGCCAATCGGAGCTCCGGCCGACTTCTGCTGCAGCCGGCCGCGGGCGGTGACTGGGACCTGGGCCCGCGCGAACACCGGGAAGCCGAGATCCCGCGCTTGATCGACGTCCCGGCAGGCACCGTCGGTGACCACGCCGCGAATGGAGCGCATCGCCGCGCCGACGCTCACGATGCCGCCCCAGCTGGACACGTCGATCCGGCCGCCGTTGGCGACCACTATGACGTTCTCGGCGCCCGCCTGGGCGATCGCGTCGGTGAGGATGTGGGGGCCTGCGGGTTCCCCGGTCAGCGGCTCGAGCTCGACGGTCACCGCGAATCCGGCGATCCTGGGCCGGCCCCACATCGGCCGCAGACCCCCCTGCCCGGGCGGCAGGCCGCAGTTGTCCAGGGCATCGGACACTGTCGCGGTGTCCAGGGCCAGGTACTGATCCAACAGGTCCGCATCTGCTGTCATGCCACCAGTCAATCAAGTAGAGTCATATAAGAAAAGTCTGATTCAATCTAAGATTGATATGCAGAGCGACTTATGATTGAGGTGCGCGAGGCCCGTTACTTCCTGGCCGTGGCGCAGACCCTGCACTTCGGCCGGGCCGCGGAACTGCTCGGCATGTCGCAGCCGCCGCTCAGCCAGGCGATCCTGCAACTGGAGCGCCGCCTGGGCGCACGGCTGCTGGACCGTAGCAAACGCAAGGTCGAACTCACCGAGACCGGCCGCGCGTTCGCGGCCGAGTGCCGCACCGTCGTCGCGGCCGCCCAGCGCGCGCAGGAGGTGGCCACCCAGGCCGAGGCCGGGCTGGTGGGAACTCTGCGGATCGGCGTGGTGACCTCAGCCCTCGGCGAGCCGCTGCTCAGCACGATCGGGGCGTTCCGACGGCACCGGCCCCAGGTCGAGACGCAAGTC
>DAIOWL010000931.1:1333-3229 GCA_036758545.1 Streptosporangiaceae bacterium
CCCGCAGGCCAGCAGGGCCTGCTGCAGCGCGACATCGACATCGCCGTGGTCCGGCTCAGCGCCCCGGTTCGCCAGCTGCGCTCCAAGCCATGGCGCCGGGACAGCTTCGTGATTGCGCTGCCGGCCGACCATCCGGCCGCCGCCGAAACCGCTGGGCCCGTGGACCTCGCCCGTTTCGCTCAGGAGCCGTGGGTCTGGCTGCGCCGCGAGGCCTCACCGGACTACCACGATCAGCTCATGGCCACGTGTCGCACCGCTGGCTTCACCCCCGACGTGCGGCACGTCGCCAACTCGATCGCCACGCAGCTGGCGATGGTCGCCTTCGGGCTCGGCGTCACGCTGGTGCCGAACCTCGCCGTGCGCTCCGCCCTTCCGCCCGCCGCCACCTACCGGCCCCTGACATACCGCGCCGAGCTCGTCGAGCTCTCCCTCGTCACCCGCGATAGCCCCCACGAACCGCTGGTAAAAGACTTCCTGCGCATTGCCCTGGCGCAGCCGCAGGACACGGCATGACTCGCGCAGATCTCCGCTTCATCGAGGCTCCAGCCTCACCACAGTGATCGTGGCCCGGCTGCTCATTAGGGTGGTCACGCCGGTCCGCTACCCCCTCGATCATCGCTGCCGCCATCTGCGTGACGTCCGCTATGTCCGGCACCGGTGCAGGCCATTCGCGCCGGGGTACCTAGCCGGGCGGGCTCCGCAGGGGTGATACTCCGAGGGTGGGAGCTGATAACCCGGGCGGGGTGCCGCCGGAGGCCGTGGCCGTGCGAGCACTGCCGGTGAGGATCCGGCCGCTTCGGTGAATCTCGCCGGCGAAATGCGCTACGGGGCTCATGGAGCCGGAGGACGGACCCGCAGGCCTTGCGCAGGCATCCGGGGTGCCCGGGGCCGGGTGATGGCCCGGCCTGCGGCTGGTTATGGCGTACTCGCGGCTGGTGGTCGAAGAGGCGAGGAGGATGAGCAGGCGTAATACCAGGAAAGGCAAAGCCCGGCGCCGCGCCGAGCGTGACCGCGGGCAGGTGACCGAGCGCGAGCAGAAGCGCCCCGGGATCCCGGACCAGGAGCCACGGGCCGTTGAGGATCAGGTGGTTCAGGCGGCTCCGCGGCCAGATGGACCTGGTCCCCGGAACCCGGATGAACACGGTTCTGGGCTGCGCTCCGACGTCGGCGGCAGCCTGATCGCGGTGGGCCCCGGCGAGGCGGATCTCGGTACTGACGCGGATCTGGAGAACGCGGATCCCGGTGACTTCGGCGATCTCGGGCCCGACGACGCCGACTTGCAGGCCGTGCTGGCCGAGGAGGACCTGGGCGATGCCGACCTGGGCGATGCCGGCGATCTGGCCGGCGATGTCGAGGTACCGGAGGTACCGGACGGCCCCGGGTATCCCAAGGACTCCCAGCCTGGCCAGCCGTCCGCGGACGGCAAGGCCGCGGACCCCGGCGGGGCGGGCGCCCGCGTGGTCAAGCTGTCCCCGGACGGCGGCGGCGAGGGCGGGGAGATCTTCGTCTTCGGTGATGATGACGACGATCTCCCGGCGGCGCAGGTCACGGTGGCGGGTGCCACCGCGGACCCGGTCAAGGACTACCTGAAGCAGATCGGCAAGGTGCGCCTGCTCAACGCCGAGCAGGAGGTCGAGCTGGCCAAGCGGATCGAGGCCGGCCTGTTCGCCGAGCAGAAGCTGGCCAAGCACGGCGGCAGCATGCAGGACGGCGAGCGGAACGACCTGGCGTGGATCGCCGAGGACGGGCGACGCGCCAAGGACCACCTGCTGGAGGCCAACCTGCGGCTAGTGGTCTCGCTGGCCAAGCACTATACGGGCCGGGGGATGCTGTTCCTGGATCTGATCCAGGAGGGGAACCTGGGCCTGATCCGGGCGGTGGAGAAGTTCGACTACA
>DAIOWL010000932.1:0-625 GCA_036758545.1 Streptosporangiaceae bacterium
ACGAGGAGCACGCACATGCGCGGCGAAACCTGGAGCTAACCCTTTAGGGGCGTTGAAGGCGCTCGGCAGTGCGGCGATGGTAACCGCGAGTCCAGCCGACTGCGACTGCCAGTGCCGCTACGGTGCCAACAGCACCGCACATCGCAATGACCCGGGCTGCGGAATGGCTCTCCGCGGCGGCACCCGCCAGGATCAGGACTATTCCCTGACCCAGGCTCATACCACCCTGCGCTAGGCCGAAGGCCTGGCTGCGCCGCTCTTGCGGCGCAGCGTTCACGAAGGCGGCGTTCGCGGCGATCTGGTAGGAAGCACACAAACCGGATGCGACCAGGATCAGTAGCGAGCCGGGCAGGCCTGGCTGCCAGAAGAACAGGACAAGGAACGCGCAGGCACCGACCGCGAGCGGGCCCATGAGGCGCAACCGGGCGGGCGGAGCCACGAAGCGGCTGAACACGATCGCGCCCGCGGTCTCTCCGAGAGCCGTGGCGGCCAGGATCACGCCGACGGCGGCCGCGCCGCCGTGCAGGTCCCGGGCGAGCGGAGTGACCACGCCCTCCGGAGCGTTGTAAAACGCCGCCAGCCAGCCGAACAGCATCGGCCTGCGCAGCTCCGGGAGGGCAAATAC
>DAIOWL010000932.1:635-3224 GCA_036758545.1 Streptosporangiaceae bacterium
CTCGTGGTGACCGTCGGCCGCCGGGGCGGGCCGTGAACGTACCCAGGTCCGGACGATCAGCGCCGAGGCGGCGAAGGTCGCCGCGTCGATGACCAGGGACCAGCGGGTGCCGAAGAAGCCGGCGACGGCACCTCCGGCCGCGAACCCGAGGACCTGCGCGAACTGGGACGTGGTGAGCGTCACCGCGGTCCCCATCACGTACCGCTCGCCGGTCAGCACGTCGGGATAGACAGCGGCGCGCGCCGAGGTGAACGGCGCGCCGACCAGCGTGACCAGGAAAAGCAGTATCACCAGCCCGGCCAGCGAGATGCCAGGGATGATCATGACCAGAACCAGCGCGCACCGGGCCAGGTCGGAGGCGATCATCACGGCGCGGCGCGGGTACCTGTCGGCCAGCCATGCCAGTGTGATGCCGCCGACAAATGTCGGCACGACGCTGACCATGAAGGTGACCGCTGCGAGCAGGGCCGAACGGGTCCGGTCATAGACCAGCACGGTCAGCGCGACCCGGGCGAGCTGATCCCCGATCACCGACAAGAGCTGCGCTAGCCATAGGGCCCGGAACTCCGCTATCGCGAACACGTCGCGAAATGTCGCCGTGGCCTGCTCGGATGTACCCCCCCGGGCCACCGCGTGTCTAGTTATCTTGCCCTCCGGCTCAGCGGATCGCGCGGTCCTCGGTAATCACATCCTGACCGACAGTTGCTTCCATTACAACCGGAAAGTAAGACAGGGCTTACCATCCGGTCAATACGCCGTTGCCTCGGACGAAGCACGGTGAACCACCTCTGCCCTCGCTTAGCAGGGCGAAACCAGACGCGTGGATGCCGGGCCGGACGCACTCGAACCGGGGTTTCACTGCGTCAGAGCGCCTTGGGCTCAACGGGTCGTTGCAACAGTGCCGGTAGATGACCCTTTCCGCGTCAACCATATGCGGCGGGGGCGGCGGGGGGTGCCGTGCGTGGCGGGGGCAGGCTCTGCCTGGCCCCTGGTTTCCTGCCGCCAGGGGCCGCAGAGGTCTCCGGGGTCAGGGCCGGCCCGCAGGGCCGTCGCCGCAGGCGATGCGGAGCAGCCTTGAGGCCGGAGGGGCGGCCCCGGACACTGCGCGGCGCCCTCCCGGGAGATGAGCGGCGGCGCAGCCGCCACCGCCCGGTCCTGGCTCAGGCGGCCTGGCGGTCCAGGACCTCGGCCAGCGCCTCGGCCGGGGTCTTCCAGCCCAGCGTCTTGCGGGGCCGGCCGTTCAGCTCGTCCGCGACCGCGGCCAGCTCCGCCGGGCCGTGCCCGGCCAGGGACGTGCCCTTGGGGAAGTACTGGCGCAGCAGCCCGCTGGTGTTCTCGTTGCTGCCCCGCTGCCAGGGCGAGTGCGGGTCGCAGAAGTAGATCTCCACGTCCGCGTCGACCGCGATCTGCGCGTGCGAGCGCATCTCCCAGCCCTGGTCCCAGGCCAGCGACCGGCGCACCGCGTCCGGCAGGCCCGCGATCACCGGCGTCAGCGCGTCCGCCACCGCCGCCGCGTCACGCCCGGCGGGCAGCGGTACCAGCATGGTGAACCGGGTGGTCCGCTCCACCAGGGTGCCGATCGCGGACCTGCCGGCCGCGCCGACCAGCAGGTCCCCTTCCCAGTGCCCGGGAACCGCCCGGTCCGCCGCCTCCGCCGGCCGCTCGCTGATGTTCACCATCCCCGGGATCTTCCCGCGCCGCTCCCCGGCCTTGCGCCGCGGCCGGCGCAGCGCCCGCCCGGTCCGCAAGCTCGCCGCCAGCTCCCGCCGCAGCGCCCCCCGGCCCTGCACGTAGATGGACTGGTAGATCGTCTCGTGCGACACCCGCATCTCCGCCCGGCCCGGGAACTCCAGCCTCAGCCGCGCGCTGATCTCCTCCGGCGACCACTTGCTCTCCAGCTTGCCCTGCACCCAGCCGCGCAGCTCGCCGTCCCCCGCGAGCTTAGCCGTCTTCGGCCGCCGCCCCCGCAGCTCAGCCAGCGCCTGCGCCCGCACCGCCCGGTACCGCCCGGCCGGCCCGTTCCGCGCCACCTCCCGGCTGACCGTCGACGCCGGCCGCGGCGGGCTCAGCCCCGCCCCGATCCGCCGGTACGACTCACCCCGCGCCAGCCCGACCGCGATCTCCTCCCGCTCCGCCAGCGACAGGTACCGCCCCGACACCGGCCCCGGCCCGTTCCCCTTCACCCCCCCGGCCACCCGGAACCACCGCCGCGCCCCATCCGCACTACCCGCCGCCACCCCCGCATCCCCCGGCGCCAGCCCCGACCGCACCAGGTCCCAGAACCGCTCCCGCACCACCCTTGGCGTCTCCGGACGCCCCCTCAGCACCACAACCACAACGACCTCCACATCAGGAAACCGTTGCAACCACCAGTTGAATCCGCCCGCACTGGATCCGGGGTTTCATGGCGTTCCAGTCGGCCCCGTGTACCCGGATCGTGATGCTGATGGAGCCGGTGTGACCTGAGTTCGGTTTCCGGGAACGAGCCGCCGCCCGGTCCCTGGGCCCGGTCGGGTCCAGCAGCGCTGGCCGGCTAGCTGCGCAGGACCGCGCCTACCCGGCGGCTGGCCTCGGCCACGGCCGCGTCGC
>DAIOWL010000933.1:0-3221 GCA_036758545.1 Streptosporangiaceae bacterium
GGCCGCTGTCGAGGCGGAACCCTGCCCGGTGGGTCAGCAGTTCACGGAAGGTGATGGTGTCCACACCCGGGCCCTTGACCCAGTCCGGGGGCAGGAACGGCCAGATCCGGCTGTCGATGCTGAGATGGTGCCGGGCCAGCGACTGCAGGACGGCAATCGTCGTGAACATCTTGCCGACGCTGGCGACATTCACCATGACATCCGGTCCCATGGCGAGCCGCGGCGGGTCCGCGGCCGTGCGGGCAAGGCCGGAGGCAACAACTTGCGACTGGCCAACGAGCGCCACGTAGCCGACGACGTTTCCCTTGAGCTGGGTATCGATGCTGCTGGCCAGCCGGCGGAGCGAAATGCACGCACGAGGAGTGCAGCCCCTGTCGGCCGAGGCCGCCGGCACCGGCGGCCGGGTTGCCGCCGGGCCCCCCGCGCCCGGCCCGCCGCAGCCGCAGATGCACGACGCAGCCAGCGCCGCTGCCCCCAGAGCAACGACCCAGATCCGGCTGCTCACCGCGAACCTCCCCGCTCCCCGCAGCTTGACAGGGCTGCGGGGCCGGTGCCACCCATGCAGTGCGAGGGAGGTCCCGTTCCGCCAGGCATCCGCAAGGGCATCTGTGAGCCCGCCCTGCCATCGTGAGTGATACGCGTAACATCCACCGGACGGCCCGCTCTTTCGCGGACGACGGTGACCACCAGGGGGCGGCTGATCTTCGTCGTTGCTGGGCAGCAGGTCTTCGTCTTGGCTGCTCATCCTGGCCTCCCCGGCTGGACTGGCTCGGCTGGCACTCCGTAGCGCTCGGGCCTGCGGGCTCCGGACAGCATGAGCACGCGGCGGATGAACTCGGCGGTCGCGTGAGCGGGCATGAAAGGCGTGCCCTGTTTCGCCGCCGTTTGCCGGGCGCGGCGGGCGTCCCGGCGCAGCGTGTCGCGTCCGGCCTGGCGGTGCAGGTCGCTGGTGTGGGCTTTGGCCAGGTCGTGCATGATGATCGGGTGCATGGCGGTCTCCTTAAGGCTGGTAAGAAATAGGTCGTTAAGGCAGGTGAGCTTGACCGTGCTGCTGGTCAGGCGGGGAAGGCGCCGATGGCGTCGTGGTCGCGCTGCCGGGTGCCGGCGAGGGCGGGGCCGGGAGTAGATCTCCGGGGACTGGCGGGTGGCGTGGCCCCTGCATGGCCGGATGGGCGCGCCGTCAGTGCCCTGGGTCTGGAGCTAGGGCACCGTCACTGCGGTGCTGGCTCGCGGGTGCCGCCCGGGCAGTCCGGTTTCTTCCTGATGGCCTGGGTTGGCGCCGTGGACAGGCCGTCATGGGCCGCGGGCCGGTGCCGGCCGGTCCGGGACGGATCGCCGGGCCGTTCCACGCCGGCCACCCTGGTCGCGTGGTGTGCTGGAAGCTGCTGGTGCACAGCGCCTCACCCCTTATGCGCCATCCCGGGGGTGTGCCCTTGGCTTGTTCTGGTATCTGCTGACAGGTGCCGGAGGGGCCACTTGCCTGGTTGTCGTGGCCCTTGGCTGAAGGCCGGCTTGCGGCCTGCGGAGCTGGCGTTGCGCTGCTGCGCGGCATTGTGCGGCATAGACGCTGACAACTATGATGTTGCCGCAACGTATCCCTTTTCAAACGCGACCGTCGCCAAGTGTCGCCAACGTGGCGGTCTGCCGCGCGGCGGAGCCAGGGAGGTGCGTGATGCCGGAGCGGATCACCCCGCGCCAGGCCAGTGAGCAGGCACGGACCGCGGCCCGGCAGCGGCTGCGCGAGGCCCGCGAGGCGGCCGGGTTGTCACTGCGCGGGCTGGCGGCGGTGATGACCGGCCACGGTCACCGGGTGGGATTCGCGCACCTGGCCAGGGTGGAGTCCGGGGAGCGGAGCATAACCCGCGACCTGGTCCTGGCCTGGGGCGCGGCCACCGGCCAGGCCGACCCGCAGGCGTGGGCCGGCCAGGTGGTGGAGGTCCTGGGCCAGCAGCGGCTGGGCCGCTCCCGGCAGGTCCTGGAGATGGACTTCCGCCCGCCGCAGCCGGCCGACGTCCCGGAGATCCTCAGGGCCGGGGACCTGTCCTGCCGGATCAGGTCGCCGGAGGCGATCTACGCCCGCGCGGCCGGCCTGCTCGCCCAGGCGCCGAAGGCCGCCCCCGGCGATGACCAGCCGGTGGTGGTGACGACGTGCGGCCCGCTGGCCCGGGCCTTCCGCGAGGCGGCGCAGTCCATCGCGCCCGGTGCGATCGTGCCCGGCGGCCCCGATGCGCGCAAGCTCGTGCAGCTGGCCGCCGCGCCAGCCCCCGAGGAGCGCCTGCGGGCGGTAGAGGAGATGCTCGCCGCCAGCGCGGTGGTGCCCCCCAACGGCGCGGCCGGGTCGCCCGGGCCAGCCCGGGAGGCCCAGGGCCTGTACGAGCCGCTGGTCGCAGCGGAGGCGGCCGAACCGGACATCATCGCGGTGCCTCATGCCGACGGCGCGGTCGTGCTCAGTCACCCGGGCGGCGGGTGCCTGTGGCTGCCGGTTCCGGGCGATGATTACCAGGCCCTGCGGGAGTATCTTGACCCTGCCCTGCGGCAGGCCCGGTCCAGTCCGGTCATCGAGCTCTTCCGCGCCGGCCGGCTGGTGAACCAGTACTGGTACAAAGAGTGGGAGACCAAGCTCCTCGAACATGAGGAAGACGCCGAGGAGCGGCTGTTCCTGCAGCCGCACCTGGGAGTGCACACAATGACGCCCGAGCTGGCAGCCAGCAGGGGGCGGCTGGAGGCGCGCGCAGGAGCACGGCGTGTCCTGGAACAGGACATCGAATCCTGGCTCGGACTGCGGGCCGAACGCATCGCGGTCTTCCGGCGCAAGCTCAGGCGAGGCGGGTGCCGGTACCGGGATATCGCCTCCGCCGAGACGGTCACTGCCATGGTCGCGGACGGCTACACCCACATCCGCGGCGTTCCCCTGCCGGCCCGTGATGACCCCGGAGACAAGCCGGAACTGCTGGCCCGGGTAAAAGCGCAGCTGAGCAACGTCAGGGATCTTATGACCTCCTATCCCGGCGGGTACGAGCTCCGGTTCGCGCCTAGCGGCAGGATCCCGGGCAGCAGGCTGTGGTCCCTGGTACGCAAGCCCGGCCAGCAGGCCGACGTCCTGTTCACCTTCACCCTCACCGACCAGGCATCCGGCCAGGTGCCATCACCGGGCGGCCCGGGGCCATGGTTCGCCAACGCGCTCGTCCGCGACGCCGAAGTGTCCAGGCGGTTCCGGGAGG
>DAIOWL010000934.1:0-3220 GCA_036758545.1 Streptosporangiaceae bacterium
CGGCACTCGACCACGTAGCGGCCGGATGACTGGGTGCGGGCGGCGATGACGTCCAGGCCGGCCCGGCGGGCGAGCTCGGTGAACTGGGTGAGCGTGCTGGTCTTGCCGCCCGCCACCAGCATGTCGATGCCCAGCGAGCGGGGCGTTTCGTCGGCCGCGACGCCGCCGAGGACGGCGATGCTGGCGTGCGCGGGTCTGGCCGCCTCGGCGCAGCCGCGGAGGATGGCCACGGTCGGTTCGTCGGGCCAGTCGTTGAGCACGCTCTTCAGCAGGTAGAGGTTGCCCCCGGCGGGCAGCGGGTCGAAGAAGCTCTGCGCCTCGATCGCCATGCGTTCTGCGACCCCGAAATTCTCGATGGTCTCGCTAGCCCGCGCCACCGTGCCGGGGAGGTCGACCAGGATGCCCCGAGCCCTCGGATGTCGCCGAAGCAACGAGGCCAGCATGGCCCCGGTCCCGCCGCCGACGTCGACGACGGTGCGGACGGCGTCCCAGCCGTCGCTGAGCTCGACGTCGAAGTCGGGCACGCCATGACCGGCTGGTCCCATCAGCGCGTCGAACTCCGCCCCGATCGCCGGATGGGCGGCCAGGTCCTCCCAGAAGGGACGGCCGAAGACCTGCTGGTAGGCGGGCCGGCCGGTGCGGACAAAGTCGAGCAACGTGCCCCAGGTGTAGGCCATCCGGCCCCCGATGCCTGCCAGGTCGAGGAACGGCACGCCCGCGAGCTGTTCGGCGGCCTGGTTGCAGGCGAACCGGCCGGGGGACTCCTCGGTGAACACCCCCTGGGAGACGAGGTGCCCGAGGACGGCGTGCAGGACATCCGCGTCACAGCCGGCCGCGGCGGCGAGGTCGGCGATGCCGGCATGACCGGCGGCGATGTGTTCGGGGATGCGCAGCGTAGCGGCTACCCGCAGGCACCAGGGTGTGGCCAGGTCCAGCATCCGTTCGAGGTCTACCATCGGTGGGGTGTGCTCCGTCTCATGCGCTGGTCGCCAGGAGGTCCGTTCGGCACCAATCCTGTCAGCCAGCTACGGGCGGGGTCTTGGCGAAAACGGACAGCGGTCGTGACCGTCGTCGTCCGTCGTCCCGGGCCGCCGCTGACCGGGCTGGTCGCGGCGATCGTGTACCGAACGGGCGAGCAGTCACGCACATCCGTCGAGAAGATCCTGCCCGGACCGGAAACCGGCCTGTGGGTCAACCTCAACCGGGACGCGTTCCGCTCCTTCGGCGAGGCGGGCCGAGTGCACCAGGTGCCGGGGAGCATGGTTGCCGGGCCGACCGGGCGCGCCTCGGTGATCGAGTTCGAAGAGGGACACACGCACGTGTCCGTGGCCTTCGCCCTGGGCGCGGCGCCGTGCTTCCTCACTCCTTCCCTGGGGGTTTTGCGCGATGAGCTGGTGCCGCTGGATGCCGTGTGCGGTGGCGCGGGCGCGTTCCTGCGGGAGCGGCTGCTCGAGGCGGCCTCCCCCGGGGATGCGCTCGCGGTGACGGAGGACTTCCTGATCGGGCAGATGGCCGACGATGCTCGTCCTGATCCGGCGGTGGTCGCCGCCGCCGGGGCGCTGGCGCGCGGGTCCCGGGTGGCTGAGGTAGCTGATCGGCTCGGCCTGCTGCCCCGGACCCTGCGGCGGCGATTCACGGCGCAGATAGGTCTTACGCCGAAGCGGTTCGGCCGGGTGCAGCGGCTGCAGCGACTAGTCCGCGGGCTCGACGGACAGATCCGGGTGGACTGGGCCGCCACGGCCGCCCGGCATGGTTACTGCGACCAGGCACATCTCGCCGACGAGTTCCAGGAACTCGTCGGCGTCACGCCCGCCGGGTACCTCCGGTCCCGGGTGAACGGGCCGAACCACCTGCGGTTCGATGTTCGCGCATAAGATCGCGGCGTTCACTGGCCCGGATGACGTGGTGTGGACGGAGGTGGCGGAGCCGTCCGGCGGCGTGGTCGTCGACGTGGCCGCGGCGGGGGTGTCGTTCGCGGACCTGCTGCAGACCCGGGGCGCGTACCAGATGCGGGTGGCGCTTCCCTACACGCCGGGCATGGACGCGGCGGGTGTGGTCCGGTCTGGTGCTGGCTTTAGCCCGGGTCAGCGGGTGGCGGTGCTGGTGCCGCACGGCTGCTGGCAGGAGGTCATCAGCGTCCCGCCCGAACGGGTCCTGCCGCTGCCGGACGGGATGAGCTTCGAGGCGGCCGCGGCCGCTCCCCTCAACTACCTGACCGGCCTGTTCGCGCTGGTCCGGCGGGCGCGGGCGCTGGCGGGCGAGACGCTGCTCGTGCACGGTGCGGCGGGAGGCGTAGGAACCGCGGCCGTCCAGCTGGGGAAGGCGCTGGGACTGCGGACGATCGCGGTCGCCGGGGACGAGGCGAAGCGGGAGTTCGCGCTGCGGTGCGGCGCGGACCACGCGGTGCTCAGCGACGGATGGCTGGCCGCGGTGCGCGACCTGGTGGGAGAGCGGGCGGTCGACATCGTGGTCGACCCGGTCGGGAGCGACCGGATGACGGACAGCCTGCGGTCGCTCGCCCCCGAGGGACGGCTGCTCGTGCTCGGATTCGCCGGCGGCGAGATCCCGGTGGTGAAGGTGAACCGGCTTCTGCTCGGTAACACCGGTGTGCTGGGGGTCGCCTCCCGCGAGTTCTTCGAGCAGCGCCCGGCGCTGATGGCCGAGCTGTGGGAGCAGCTGATGGAGCTGTGGCGGACCCGGATGCTGGCTGATCCTCCGGTTGAGGCGTACCCGTTCGCCGATGCCCGGGGGGCGCTGCGGGCTATCGCCGACCGGAGAGCCCTCGGCAAGGTCGTGCTGAGTCGCTCGGTCGAGCCGTAGACGCGGACATGGAGTGGTTCGTCGAGATCACAGCTCTTGACCTCATCCTTCGCCGCGGCAATTAACGACGGCGAACGGTGTTGAACGCCGTTGAAGCTTTGGTGTCTCCGTTGTTAGAGATCGCTGACCGGCTATTTCGATGTGCTTGTTTCACATGGGTACCTTCTTTTTCGTTTGCACTCATTTAGTTACTCGTCCTGCTATTGGGTTGCGGTGTGGAATGAGTTCGAGTATAATTTCGATTAATGATCTTATTAAGGAGGGTCCATGGCGGCGGCGTCGGCTCAGGAGCCTCCAGAGTGGGACGATGATGCTGCCTGGACGCGTCCGGATCCGATGACGGCAGCCGAGCTGGAGGCGGGCCTGGACCGGGTCTGCGAGCAGGACGAGGGCCACCTCC
>DAIOWL010000935.1:0-3201 GCA_036758545.1 Streptosporangiaceae bacterium
GTTCGCTGACGCCAAGTTCGTCATCGCCACCGGCGTGTCGATCCTGACCCTCCTGCTGACCACCGTCTTCGGCCCGCTTCAGGCCTTCCTGAAGACCACCAGCCTCGACGTCCGGCAGTGGCTGATCTGCCTGGCCGTGGCGCTATCCATCGTCGTCGTCTCCGAGGTCCGCAAGGCCGTGGCGCGACGGCGCGCCGTACCCAGCCAACCGATAACGAGGTGATCAGAATGCCACTGGGGGCGTACTCCGAAGTAGGCAGGCTCCGCAGGGTCATGGTCCACCGGCCCGGCCTTGAGCACAGCCGGCTGACCCCGTCGAACGCCGAGGAGCTGCTGTTCGATGACGTGCTGTGGGTGACCAGGGCCAAGGCCGAGCACGACATGTTCGCCGAGGTGATGCGCGACCGCGGGGTGGAGGTGTTCGAGGCTGAGACCCTGCTGGCCGAGGCGCTGGTCAAGCCCGAGGTCAAAGACTGGGTGTGCGGCAATATCCTCTCCGAGCGGCAGGTCGGGGTGATCGCCTCACGGCGGGCCAGGGAGTGGGTCGAGACAGCGGACGCGGCGCTCGTGGCCGAGTTCCTGATCGGCGGGATCACCCGGGCTGACGTGCAGCGGGACGCGGGGCTGGCGTGGCAGACGGCCGACCCGACGGCCATGCTGCTGCCGCCGCTGCCGAACTTCCTGTTCCAGCGGGATCCGTCGTGCTGGATCTTCGGCGGGGTGACGATCAACCCGATGACCAAGCCGGCCCGGATCCCGGAGACGCAGATCATGGAGGTGATCTACCGGTTCCACCCGATGTTCGCGGCCGAGGAGTTCCCCATCTGGCTAGGCGGGTCGGAGGAGAACTGGGGCCGCTGCCACGTCGAAGGCGGCGACGTGCAGCCGATCGGCAACGGCACGGTGATGATCGGCATGGGCGAGCGGACCACCCCGCAGGCGGTGATGTGGATTGCCCGGTCACTGTTCCGAGCCGGGGCGGCCACGCAGGTACTCGCCGTGCACCTGCCGAAATCCCGGTCCTACATGCACCTGGACACGGTCATCACGATGTGCGACCGGGACCTGGTCACGCTGTTCCCGCAGGTCGTCTACGGAGCGCGGATCTGGGCCATCCGGCCCGGGGAATCCGCCGAGGACCTGGTGACCGAAGAGCAGCCCGGGACGCTGCCCGAGGTGATGGCCAGGGCACTGGGCGTGCCGAAGATGCGTGTGGTGGAGACCGGCGGGGACTCGTTCGAGGCCGAGCGGGAGCAGTGGGACGACGGCAATAACGTCGTCGCGCTCGAACCCGGCGTGGTCGTGGCCTACGAACGCAACACCGGCACCAACACCGCGCTGCGCAAGGCCGGCATCGAGGTGATCACGGTCGCCGGGTTCGAGCTCGGTAAGGGCCGCGGCGGCGGCCACTGCATGACCTGCCCAATCGAACGCGATCCCGCGTTTTGACCCGACCGGAGAGCCAGTCATGTCCTTCAACCTGAAGAACCGTAGCTTCCTCAAGGAAATCGACTTCGAGCCGCGCGAGCTGCGCTTCCTGCTCAAGCTGGCCGAGGCGCTCAAGCTAGCCAAGTACGCCGGCACCGAAGTCAAACGCCTCACCGGCAAGGAGATCGCCCTGATCTTCGAGAAGACTTCCACCCGTACTCGTTCGGCGTTTGAGGTCGCCTCCTACGATCAGGGCGCGCACGTCACCTACCTCGACCCGTCAGGTTCCCAGCTCGGCCACAAGGAATCGGTCGCCGACACCGCCGCCGTCCTGGGCCGGATGTATGACGCGATCGAGTTCCGCGGCAACGCCCAGTCCGACGTCGAGGAGCTTGCCGCCCACGCCGGGGTGCCCGTGTATAACGGGCTGACCAACGAATGGCACCCCACCCAGATGCTCGCCGACTTCCTCACCATGCACGAATCCAGTAACAAGCCCTATGACCAGATCGCCTACGCCTACATGGGGGACTGCCGGTTCAACATGGGCCGCTCCCTGCTGGTGATGGGCGCGCTGATGGGCGCCGATGTCCGTCTGGCCGGCCCCGGCGAGCTGCATCCGCCCAAGGATGTCGTCGATCTCGCCCAGGACATCGCCGGGAGCACCGGCGCCCGCATCACCATCACCCAAGACCCCGCGCAAGCCGTCGCTGGCGTCGACTTCATCCACACCGACGTATGGGTCTCGATGGGCGAGGCCAAGGACGTATGGACCGAACGGGTGCGGGTCCTGACTCCCTATCAGGTCAACGCCGACCTGATGCGCAAGGCCGGCAACCCGGCCGTCAAGTTCATGCACTGCCTGCCCGCCTTCCACGACCCGAACACCACCGTCGGACGCGAGATCATGGAGCACACCGGCATGACCAGCGGTCTGGAAGTGACCGGCGAGGTCTTCGGGTCGGGCGCCAGCATCGTCTTTGACCAGGCCGAGAACCGCCTGCACACGATCAAGGCCATTCTCGTCGGCACCCTCGGCTAACTCTCCAAGGACGACGAGAAGGAACTCCAGGAGGCCTGCACGACAGCGAGACAGATTGAGCGCCCCCAGTAGGATTCGAACCTACGCACCCGGCTCCGGAGGGCGATCCTGGAGATTCCCCTGACCGCAGGGGAAATGAGTTCAGGAGCCAGCGGGGGCGCGTATGGGGCGCGGCCACGGTGGGGCCTGTCCTTGCCAGCGTGGAAGTGGCCAGGGCCGGATCTGAGCTGTGAGGCGCTTCCGGGTCTTACGTCAGGCTGGCTTGTCTTGCGGGTCGATGCCGTGCTGACGGAGCAAGGCGCGGAGCCGCTCGACCTCGTCGGCGAGCTGCTGCCATCGCTCGGCCAGGTCCGGCTTCGCCGGGTGCCCGGCGGCCCACTGCTCTTGCCGCGCGGCCTTCTCGGCCAGCAGTTGCTTCTCCTGGTCGCGCAGCGAGGCGGCCCGATCGAAGTCCTGGGCATCGACGGCAGCCTCCTTCTCGGTGCGTGCTGCATCGATCTGCTCGTCCAGGTCACTGGTGTCGGGTCCGATCCCGACCCGCTGCTCGATGGCCGTCAGCCGCTGTTCGATCATCTCCAGGCGAACCCGCGCTCCCGGCCTAGGCTCTTCAGCCGGGTGCTCGTTCAGCATTTGGATGATCTGCTGGCGGACCCGGTTCAGGTCGGCGCCCAGCCTGACCAGCACCTGCGCGGCCACGCCGTCACCCTCGCGGATGAGGCCGAGCAGGATGT
>DAIOWL010000936.1:0-3193 GCA_036758545.1 Streptosporangiaceae bacterium
CACCCCGAGATCGGAATCCCTGGAGATCACGAAGTACTGCCGTTATATCAGAGGTATCCCCGCAATGCCGTTTAGAAGCGCGTGATCGCTGACGAAAGCTGCCTATCTCCGGCGCGGTCGGTGGTGGCGGTTTGTGATCGCGTGTGCTTACTCTCCGTGCCCTGTTGCCGGTCCCGCTGGCCACTGCCATTGCGGCACTTCGCGGATTGGGTGCAGGTCAGCGTCGGTCTCGGCCCATGAGTTCTGCTGGGCGACGCGGGCGCCGAATTCGACGTGTTCGCGGACTGCCTGGCGGAACGGTTCGTCGTCGGGCAGGGCGGCCTCGTCGAGGGCCTCCAGGTACAGCGCGACGAATCGCTCGCGTTGCTCGTCGGTGATCTCGAGGTGGCGGTGAACGTCGATGATGTGCTGGAAGCCGAGGTTGCGGGTGAAGCGGTCCGGGCCGCCGAACGATTCGGCGGTGAACCAGGTCAGGTGGTCGACGTGGGTGGGCACGCGCTTGGTGAACAACGTTTTCAGGACCGGATCGGCAAGGGCTTTTTGGTAGAACAGCTCCTCGAGGCGGTGCAGAGCCTCGTCACCGCCGCCGTGCTGGTACAGGGTCTCGGTCACCAGCGTTCCTCCCTTACCGTCCCTTGTCTTCGGCCCTTGTTTTCGGTGTTTGCCTGTCAGCCTGCCCGCTCACGGGGTGTCAGCGAGCCAGCGTCCGGTCTGGTCCGGCGATGACGCGTGCTGCCCTGGCCGGATGTGCCGCGGCGGGCGGGGGGCTCCCGGTAGAAGAGGAAGTGTCGAGCAACCTTTTCCGCCCGGGAGCCCCTGGTGTCCTTCTATCCTGTCATGCCGCCGGATGTCACCTTGTGCTGCGCGGAGGACGCCGCGCTGGGCCTGCTCGGGGAGGCGAGCGTGGTCGCGGTCAAGGTGGCTGACCTGGCCTCGCCGGCGCGGCAGGGTCCGGGCAGGGACGTCCGGACCGCGCTGACAGCGGCCGGGGCGGGCCGGATCCGGTCCGGGGACCTGGTGGTCTGGCTGAAACCGGTGGCGGTGACGTCGGCGGTGGTGCGCCGCGACGGGCGGGTGCAGGCGGCAGGGCATCCGGCGGAGCACGCCCGGCTGGGCGTGGCCGAGTCCAGGCTGGATGAGCTGACGGGGACACCGGGCGTGATCGATGAGATCGCCCGGGCCGTCACGCTGGGCGGCGCGGTGAAGGGCGCCGCGCGCCGGGCGATGACCCCTGCGCTGGCGATCCGGTTCACGCTGCTGATGACCCTGGCCCCGGATGCCGGCTACGCCGAGGTGATGGACATCCTCCTGGGTGATCTGGTCCTGGTGCCCTGGCAGCGGCCCTACCGGGTGCCGACCGCGGCGGTGGCCTGCACCTGGCGGGAGGCGATCGGCCCGGCGCCGCTGGAGCGGCTGCGGGACAGGCTGCTGGCCGGCGTCGACGGCGAGCACCGCAGCCGGGACTACCGCGCGGTCATGGCGGGGGACCTGGAGGTGGGCTCGATCGACGGGTCGCTGATCCGCGTCCCGGACAGCCCGGCCAACCGGAAGGCGTTCGGGTCGGCGGGCACCGCCGATGACTCGTCCCCGTATCCGCAGCTACGGGAGCTGCGGATCTCCGCCGCCTCGACCCGCGCCATCTTCGGCGTGGCGACCGGGCCGTCGGGCGCCGGGGGCGGCCGGGACAAGGGCGAGGCCGAGCAGAAGCTGCTGGATACGGCGCTGAAGGACCACTGGCCGGTGTTCACCCCCTGGCGGCTGTGGATCATGGATCGTAACTTCCCCGGCACAGCTCGCATCAAGGACATGCTCGCCACCGGCACCCACGTGCTGATCCGGGTCAAAGACGGCATCACGCTGCACAGGACCGGGGACTTCCTGCCCGACGGCTCCTACCTGGCGCAGATCTCCGGCGGCGGCATCACGCTCACCGTCCGGGTCATCGAGTACCACGTCACCGTCGCCGGCCGGGCCGCCCCGGAGCTGTTCTGCCTGCTCACCGACCTGCACGACCACCAGACCTACCCGGCGCAGACCCTGGCCGGGGCCTACCACTGGCGGTGGATCGGCTCGGAAACCCTCCTGAAGGAAGCCAAGTCCGCGATCAGCGGCGCCGGCCCGTCCACCGGGGCGATCCTCCGGTCGCAGTCCCCGGCCCTGGTCCGCCAGGAGCACGCCGCCTGGGTCACCGCCGTCGAACTGGCCCGCGCTGTCGCCCGTGCCGCCGCGGCGATCGCCGTCCCCGCCCGCCGGGGACGCCGTGCCGGACAGCCGGTGCACCCCCGCGAGATCTCCTTCACCGCCGCCCGGCGGGCCGTCGTCGCCTCCGTCCGCTCCGGCGCGGCCACCGCCGGCCTGCCCGCCGCCCTCACCGGGGCGAACCGGGACACCATCCTGGCCGGCCTGGCCCGGCGCCGCGTCCAGGTCGACCGCTGCCGACACCGCGACCGCAAGACCAAGGCCCGCCTGGGCTTCCCGCCCGGCGGGCCGCGCCTGGCCACCCGCACCGCGCCAGCCCAGATCAGCGTCTGCCAGCCCCCGGCCGCCTGACATCCGTAACACCCGCCGGCCCGTGGAACCGGCCGCTGCCCGGAGCGACAGCCCGGCACCGGCATGCCCTTCACGCTCCGTGAAACACCAGCCAGACCACAACGATCACAATCTCACCTGCCCGCACCTGCCGACCACGCGAAACTAAACGGCATTGGCCCTGGTCCGGCGCTGGACGGCGGTAAGCTGGCCGCTTCCCGCTCCTTATGATCGCCCCGGCGACCGACCGCTGGAATTGCCCGTCGCGCTAAAAAGAAAGCCTTAAATGCGCACTCACCCGAGAATAACGCCAGCAATACGGCTGGCAAGTCAGCACGCTCGACCGGAAATCACCGCGTATCTGCGTTTTAGTCTCCCCTGATTTCGGGCCCGGGGCGTGGTCCGGCCGGTTACGCCGCCAGGTTTCGGCCCTCGCCGATCACGTCTCGGCGAACGAACCGCAGGCACGGAGGTTCCCCGTGCCCCGGCGCCCGGGACCGCGTGGCCCCGGTACGATGCCGCCGCCCGCACGTGAACTCGAACTAAACCGTTTTTATCAGCCAGCTAAGACAGAAGTGTCCCGAGACAGATGTGTCTCAAGACGGGCGACCAGGCCGCCAATATTGGGGGGTGGCATGCAATCCCATATGGGATACCATGGCGT
>DAIOWL010000937.1:0-3191 GCA_036758545.1 Streptosporangiaceae bacterium
GTATACAACTAGGCAACGGCACTTCGCGCACCGCGCCCAGCGTCGCCGGGGCGGGCTTCGTCCGGGCCATTAGCTTGCGGAAACTTGGCACCCCCGTAGCGCGATGTCCGGGCGCTTGAACCCAGAGCACGGCCGGCCGCCGCGTACGCATCGACCGCAAGCGGGCCCGGTCATACGATGGCCACGGGCGACACCGCCTCGGATCTCTTCTCGCGGCCTGTACAACACGGGCGTTCACAACCCTGGGGGGATGCGCCGCCAGTGGTTGCGACGACCGGCACGAGGTCGACCTGCTGCCCCGGCCGACGGCACGTTGCGTTCGTCGCCAAGCAGCCAGACAAGCGCCGTTCGGAAACAAGAGGAGATCAGCAGGTGTCAGCGACGCTGAAGTTGACGCATAAGGCAATCGGAGCGGAGGTCCGTCGTGGCACCTACGATGTCGTGGTCATTAGCTACCGTCCGGGCCATTAGCCAGTGGGGACCAGGACGCCGATCGGGCCGTCCTCATCGTTGTCGCGCCTCGTCTGCGCGGCTTGGACGTGCGTGTCGATCGCGTTCGTGATGGGCTGGTCGGCGCCGCGGGGCTGGTGCTGGCAGATCATCGCGGCGCGCCCCATCCAGGCCATCAGATCCCGGAGCTGTCCAATACCCAAGCTGATGGTGCGCATGTCAGGGAAGGGCGGCCACGAGCGCATCCGCGACCTCGCCAGCGTTTGCGGTGAGCCATAGCACCTGGGCCAGCATGGCTGTGTCGTTCCGGCCCGCGCGGACTCGCTTGGCAATCATCTGAAGTCCACGACCCCACATATAGAGGGGAATGATGCTGGCCTCGCCGGGCGAGATCCGGACGACGCTGACATAGCCGCGGAGAAACCGCCGGACTCTGGAAAGATCCAGGCGACCGGCGCGCTCGTCGGGACGGCCGCTGCGCCACAGGCCATACCCGATGTCCGCCAGCGGCGTTTCCAAGTGAGCCCCGGCAAAGTCGATGACTCCGCTCGCTGCGGGCGGCGTGCCGCGGGCGATCACGTTGTCGTTCGTGAAGTCACCATGTATGACCATGCGCTCCCGGGCCAGGTGACCGGTATCGTCCAGGTGGCGGGCCAGCTGCGCTGCAAGCTGGCGAATGGGGGTAGCCCGCTCCGGGGGTATGGCGTCAAACTGGTGCGACAGCAGGACCGGCGGCACCTCGGCCAGCGGGAGCGCGGCAGGACGCTGGCTGGTCACCGGGATCCGCCGGATGGCAACGTGGTACCTGGCGAGCAGAGCGCCGACCTCCTCCATAGGAGGAACCGGCGCCCAGCCGACCGCATGACCCGGCAGGAACGAAACGATCTCCCAGAGCCAGCCGCCTGCCATGATCCAAGACACGCCGTCGAAGCACGGAAGCGGCCGAGGCGACGGGAAGCCAGCTCCGGCAAGCCGGGTCATGAAGCCGTGCAGCCAAGTCACGTCCTCTGCTAGATCGGCCGCCAAGGCGACAGGCACGGGCAGCCGCCGCAGCACCCCGCGTGTTCCCTGCCAGCCGACCAGCCAGGCGCGGCTTTCCCTCGGCCGGATCTCTTCAGGCAGAACCACCAGACGCGCCTTGCGCAGGAACCAGGCAGGCGGATAGTCAGCGCCCATGCCCGGATAGTTTCACAAACGCCCTTCGGTCCTCGGCTGACAGCAGCGTGGCAGCAACGGCAGCAGCCACCGGCTAACAGCAGCCACCGACGACAGCGCATAAAACTCGCACGATTCGTGCCAACTGGGATATGTCCAACCTGAAAAGACATCCGAGGTCTTAGGTGTCAAGCGGCGATGTCAGATTGAGGAGGACGCCACACCGGGTCAGTATTCACCCGCTGCGGACAAGGTCAAGAGCACTTCTTATAGCTGCCGCACTGCCACCTGCGCGGCAGCCTGAATTCTCAGGGCTGGTCTGTGGTTTCTTCCCTCTCTTCGAAGATCAGCCCGCAGACCTCGAGGTACAGCTGCTCGGGGTAGGGGAGGTGATCGACGTTGCGCAGCGCCTGATTCTGGCCCGCTGATTCGACGATGAATTCGCCATAGCCAAGCAGTCGGCCCATCGCGGACCGCTGGAAGCTCATGTCCGTTACCTTCGCGAGCGGCATCATCTTCACCGTGTGGGTAATAAAACCCTCAGATAGCAGCAGTCGCTGAGACGTGACGACGAAATAATTCTCCGACCACTCGAAGATCTTCCACAACAGGCGCAGCAGCAGGATCGCCCACAAGATCCAGATCACGAGGATGACCATGTTGTTGCCGTGCGCGATCGAGCTGCTTACCCAGCCGGCGATGGCAATCCCGATCAAAACCTCAATAGTCGACCGAATCAGCACGGCGGGATGCTGGTGAACGCTGATCACCTGGCGCTCGTGCGGCAGAAGGTACTTATTGACACTGGCCGGAACCGTATCAGTGTTCGGAGCTAGCCTCATCCCAGTACCGCGCCTTAAATCGAAGCGAAGATGGGGCAGGCAAGCGACCCTTTGACCTCTGAACGCCGGCCTGCGTTCCAACAGGGCAACCGACGGCAAGGCCACATGTAAGGTCGCGGCTCACCGCCGGTCATGTGCCTGGTGAACCAGGTCACTTCTTGAAGGCGTCCTTGACCTTCTCGCCCGCTTGCTTCAGGTTGCCCTTCACCTGGTCGGCCTTGCCTTCGCCTTCCATGTACGGGTCGTCGAGAGCCTTGCCAGCACTCTTCTTGACCTTGCCTTTGGCCGCTTGGGCCTTGTTCTTTGCCTTATCTGCAGCGCTCACAGCCGTTCCTTCCTCTCGACATACCGCCGAACATGGCCCTTCGGCTGCCCACGAAAAATCGTTCCTAACATCTGGAACTGCCCGGAGCGGAAAGATCAAGCCTTTAGACCGCGCGTCCTGCACCATCGTGCGCATGCGACGGGCACAATCGCTGCCGCCCGCCTAGGCTGGCGGACACCCACGGACGGCCGCTTCCCGGCCAGGCGTGCCGCGGCGTGCACAGCGCCTTCTGATCAGAAAGGTGATCGCCCTACTGGGCGACGCCGGGCGGACGTGCCGCCGACACGGCATCGGGCTCGGGGGCTGACTGCGCGCGTTCGGGCCTGAGGCGAAGGCTAAACACCAGGATGCATACGGTGGCCGTGATAAACACGAGCAGGGTGAGCACGTAGTAGTTGCCGGCGATCAATTCCAGCCCA
>DAIOWL010000938.1:0-3190 GCA_036758545.1 Streptosporangiaceae bacterium
GCCGCCTGCGCCAGCTGCGCCGGACCGCCGCGTACCGTCTATTTCCTCGCCGATAGCGGGCAGTCGGTGACCCGGGTGGGGCTGGCCAGCGCGGTCGCCCCGGGCGCCGCCGGCACGCTGTGGCTGACCAGCTACCCGGCGGGTGCCGATCCGCGCACCGCCGCAGGCGTGGCGCGGGAAGTCAGCCGCGCTGGCCGGCCGTCCGGCCCGCAGGTCACCCTGCCGGCCGGTTACCTGATCGAGCGGGGGACCAGCCGCGGCCTGCTGCTGGCACCCGTAGCCCGGGGGTCGGGCACGATGGCCGACGAGCTGTGGGATCCAGCCGCGGCGCGGCCCGGTCGCACCCTCGCGCGAGTGATCGCGGCCAGCGCGACCGAGGTCGCCTGGGTGCCGCCGTGTGTTACGCGCTGTCGTCTGCAGGTACTGAACCTAGCCACCGGCCGGCCGGAAACGGTCGGGCTGCCCGCGGCGAGCTCGGTGGCCAACGCGGCCTTCAGCCCCGACGGCAGCCTTCTGGCGGTCGAGCTGAGCTTCAGCAACAACTCAGCCGACGGCGCGCAGCCGGTGCAGCTGCACCTCATGTCCATGGCCACCGGCAGCCTGACCGCCGTGCCGCAGACCTGGGTCAGCAGCAGTGCCCTGATCGGCTTCGGATGGGCCGCCGGCCCTGACAGCCTGGTCGCCGAGCTGGGCTTCACGACCAAGGTGCAGCTCGCGTCGTGGCGCCCGGGGGCTAGCCGGCTGGCCATCGTGGCGCTCAGCCCGCAGCACAGCCCGGCCTCCCTGGTCATCGGGCAGGATGCCCGCTGACGTCCGCCAGAAAATGTCGCGCCGGGATGTCGAGAACCCGCGCCCGGCTCCGTCCCCGGCGTGAACACGGCCACAATGGGGCCGTACCTCACCTAGGAGAACATGATGGCCAAGTACCTTCTGCTCAAGCACTACCGGGGCGCGCCGTCGCCGGTCAACGACGTGCCGATGGACCAGTGGACGCCGGAGGAGATCTCGGCCCACGTGCAGTTCATGCAGGACTGGGCTGCTCGGCTTGAGGGCACCGGCGAGTTCGTCGACGGTCAGGCGCTGTCCCCGGAGGGGACGTTCGTCCGCTACGACGGCGAGGGGCGGCCGCCGGTCACCGACGGCCCGTTCGCCGAGACCAAGGACCTGATCGCCGGCTGGATGGTGATCGACGTCGAGACCTACGAGCGGGCGCTCGAGCTGGCCGGCGAGCTGTCCGCGGCTCCGGGTGCGGGCGGGAAGCCGATCCACGAGTGGCTCGAGGTGCGCCCGTTCATGACCGCGCCCCCCACCATCACGGAGTGACGCTGGTGGACGAGGTCCTGCTGCGGACCCTCACCCCCACGGTGATAGGGATCCTCGGCCGCCGCGGAGCCGACTTCGCGGCGGCCGAGGATGCCGTGCAGGACGCCCTGGTCGAGGCCGTGCGCGTGTGGCCGGATGACCCGCCGCAGGACCCCAAGGGCTGGCTGGTCACCGTGGCCTGGCGTAAGTTCCTCGACGCCACCCGCGCCGATACCTCCCGCCGGCACCGCGAGGTACGCGTCGAGGGCGAGCCCGGGCCCGGCCCGGGCGAGGTCGCGGACGACACGCTCCAGCTGTACTTCCTGTGCGCGCACCCGTCCCTGACACCGGCCTCGGCCGTCGCACTCACGCTGCGCGCGGTCGGCGGCCTGACCACGCGTCAGATCGCGCAGGCCTACCTCGTGCCGGAGGCGACCATGGCCCAGCGCATCAGCCGGGCCAAGCGGACCGTCTCGGGCGTTCGGCTCAACCAGCCCGGTGACGTCGCCACGGTGCTGCGCGTGCTCTACCTGGTCTTCAACGAGGGCTACTCCGGCGACGTCGACCTCGCCGCCGAGGCGATCCGGCTCACGCGCGAGCTGGCGGCCATGATCAGTCATGAGGAGGTCGCGGGCCTGCTCGCGCTCATGCTGCTCCACCACGCCCGGCGCCCGGCACGGACCGGCCCCGACGGGAGGCTCGTGCCCCTCGCCGAGCAGGACCGCAGCCGGTGGGATACCCGCCTGATCGCCGAGGGTGTCGACGTGCTCCAGACCGCCCTGACCCGTGACCGCCTGGGCGAGTTCCAGGCCCAGGCCGCCATCGCCGCGCTCCACGCCGACGCCCCGACGGTCGGGGAGACCGACTGGGTGCAGATCGTCGAGTGGTACGACGAGCTGGTACGCCTCACCGCCAGCCCGGTGGCCCGCCTCAACCGGGCCGTCGCGGTCGGCGAGGCCGACGGCCCGCGGGCCGGCCTGGCCGCCCTGGCGGAGCTCGACCCCGCCCTGCCCCGCCACGCCGCCGCCGCGGCGTACCTGCACGAGCGTGACGGCGACCCCGTCACCGCGGCACGGCTCTACGCCGAAGCCGCCCGGGCCGCGCCCAACCTCCCCGAACGCGACCACCTCACCCGACAAGCCGCACGCCTCAACGCCCAGCTCCGCAGCTAGGCCAGCTTCATGCGGCCGAACGGGCCTGGTCGACGCCGATCACCCGGGCCGTCGCGGTCGCGGTGGCGATCACCGCGCCTGCGGAATCCGCGAGCGTGGCCTCGAGGAAGGCCAGGTCGCCGTCGCGGTGCACGATGCGTCCCTTGCCGGTGACCCGTCCCGGCCGGACCGGCCGCAGGAACGACACGCTGAGGCTCATCGTCGACTGGAACTCATCGGGCGCCAGCGTCGCGAGCAGCGCGGGACCGACCGTGTCGAACAGCATCGCCGCCTGGAATGCGCCGAGCACGTTCCCGGCCGGGTTGGTGAAGTCCTCGGTGGCCGCGAAGGCGAGCTCGATCGTGCCGTTCTCGGGGTCCGCGCTGATGAACTCGAACCCCAGCGTGGCGGCCGCACGCGGCACCGGGGCCCGTCCTTCGATCGCGTCCCAGAACGGCCCGGAGCGCTGGCTCATCACTTCTCCTCGTGCATCACAGCGGCCAGCGCCAGGCGGCGTGACCTCGCCTTCCTGACCGTACGGCCGGTCGGCGGCGCCGTATTGAACGGATTTGACTTCCCGCCGGAAAGGCGCGGAGGCCGTCGGCCGCGGCTTCGACCAGAGCGACGGGAGTTTCCTCCGATGTCGCCAGCTGAAGCCCCGGCCTTGCGGGGAAACCGGCAAGCCTTTGCCCATGACGGAGCAACTGAGCCTGGCCGGGGGTGACGGGAAGGGCCGG
>DAIOWL010000939.1:0-3189 GCA_036758545.1 Streptosporangiaceae bacterium
GCGTTCGTCCGGGCCTGGCGGCACGCCTCCACCTACGATCCCCGGAAGGGAACCGTGGCCGCGTGGCTGGTGATGATCGCCCGCAACGTGTCGATCAACATGCTGCCCTCGCACCGCCCCTACCCGGTGGACCCGGAGGTACTGCTGGGGTTGCAGGACGCGGCCCCGTCGCAGCACCGGGACGGCCAGCTGGCACCGGTATCCCAGCCCATGCGGGAGGCGCTGATGCGGCTGCCCGGCGAGCAGCGGCGGGCGCTGGTGCTGGCGGTCTTCTACGGCTACACCGCCCGCGAGGTGAGCGAACTCGACCAGACCCCCGTCGGCACCGTCAAGACCCGGATCCGGGCTGCCCTGATGAGACTGCGCTCGCAGCTGGGGGTACGCGATGAACGATGACGTGAGCTGCGAGCAGGTCCGGGCACTCGCCCCCGACCTGGCCATCGGGATCGCCGACGGGCAGGAACGCGACGCCGCCCTGCGCCACGCCGCCACCTGCGCCGAATGTCGCCTTCTGGTCTCCGAGCTGTCCTCGGTGGCGGACGACCTGCTGCTCCTGGCACCCTCCCACGAGCCGCCGGTCGGCTTCGCCTCCCGGACCCTGGCCCGGATGACCGCGTCCCCGCCACGGCCTGGCCGGCGGCCCACCCGCCACGCGCTGCGGCGCAGCGCCGGGAAACACCCCTGGGTGGCCCGTCTGGCCGTCGCCGCAGCGGTCGCCGCGGCGCTGGCCCTGGGCGCCGGGGCCGTCTACCAGGGCACCTCGGGCGACCGGCGCCTGGCCGACAGCTACCGGTCGGTGCTGGCCCAGGGCCACGGGTCGTTCTTCGCCGCCGCGCCGCTCCGGAGCCCGGCAGGGACTCTCGGCAGCGTGTTCGGATACCAGGGCGAGCCCTCCTGGCTGTTCGCCACCCTGAACCTGCAGACGGCACGAGCCGAGCACTACGAAGTCCAGCTCGTCACCCGCGACGGCAGGCACCTGTCCCTCGGCGGAACCGTCCTCGGCGGCACCCACCGCACGTGGGGCGCCCAGATCCCCGTCCGACTCACCCAGGTAAGCCAGCTCCGGTTCGAGGCGGCCAGCGGGCAACCCACGATCGTCGCCTACCTTAACCCCCGCAACCCGTGGGGCCCGGGCTAACAGAACCGCAGCCGGCCAGGCCTTCTGCCATGTGTCCCATCGGCTGCCGGCGGATTATCCGCCGGTCGTGGTGCCGTTGCCAAAGGGAACCGGCCGGTCGCCAAAGCCAAACATGTGTTCGATTGCCTTCGTGGTCCGCTGCGCGGCGTGACCGTCGCCGTAGGGGTTGACGGCGTTGGCCATCGTCTCATAAGCACGCGGAACAGTGAGCAGTTGATCGACCGCGGCGTACACGCCCTCAGGATCAGTGCCGACGAGCCGGGCCGTGCCGGCGGAGACTGCTTCCGGGCGCTCGGTCGTATCACGCATGACCAGCACCGGCTTGCCTAGGCTGGGGGCCTCTTCCTGCACCCCGCCGCTGTCGGTGAGGACGATGGTTGAGCGCTGCAGCAGCCGGGCGAAAGCGCCATAAGCCATGGGTTCGACCAGCATGACATTGTCCAGCCCACGCAGGGCGGGCAGGAGTGCTTCTCTTACGACGGGGTTGGGGTGCAGCGGCAGCACGACGATCAGGTCTGGGTGCTTGCGGGCGAGCCTGGCGACGGCGCTGGCAACGTCACGCATCCGCTGCCCCCAGGACTCGCGGCGGTGTGCGGTGACGAGCAGTATCGGCGCATCCGTGGAGTCGATCGCCTCGAGTACCGGGTCCCCGTAGGGAACGTGCTGCTGGACCGTCCACAGCAGAGCGTCGATAACCGTGTTGCCGGTGACCATGACTCTCCGGGATGAGATCCCATCGCGCGCAGCCACCGGATTGCCTGTCGGGGCAAGCCGGGCAAGCGCCACTGGCTAACTGGCGCCGAAGCTGTAGCTACCGTTCCGTGATCTGGACCCGACTTCAACGTCCACGCCTCATACCTGCGAAAACTGGGCGCGCTGACCGTGCATGGCTCTGTCCCATTGACGTATCCGCAGGTCAAACGAACGACTACGACGTGTTCGAGGACCTAGGCCTACCAATTGAACATGCTAACGAAATCGCGCTGACCACGGCGTTTGCCCTTGGCGGTTCCGGATAATGGCGGGGCGGCGGGGTAATCAGGTGCATTACTGCAGGCGCCTTCGGCGGATGAGCCGCGATAAGGACCTGCGCTGGCGACTGCAGCCTCTGACCTGGTCTGGAACCGGACTCACTGCTGCGACCCTGGTCAGGTCATTTGGCTGATAGAGCGTTCGAGGGGCGTGCGGGCTGCGGGGGTGACAGTAGCGCCGCCGAGACGTTCGTGAAGTTTCGCGGCTGCGGAGTCGACGGCGGCAATCGCGTCTGAGCCTCGGTCAGCCAGGACCCTCGCGCGCAGCTCGCCCGCGGCCGTTATGGCCCATGACCCGATGATTTCGCCGTTCCACCACACGGTGGGGCCGATGTTGCCGGCCTGGTCGAATACGGCTTGCTGGTCGATGCCGAACATCCAGTCGCGGTGTTTCCATCCCATGGGTGTGGGGTCGAGGGCGGGCAGCAGTGAGGCGGATGGGGTTTCCGTGTTGTCGATATGGGCGAGGGCCTCGTCGAGCGCGTCGCGGGGCGTGGCGTCGCCAGCACTCGCGCGGTCCGTGCGCAGCATCATGCCGGGGCCGCCGTGCAGGTCGATCTCATCGACAGGCAGGTTGTCGAGCGCGCGGCGGACGGTGGTCTTGTTCCAGCCGGCCCACCATTGCAGGTCATCGACGGTTGCCGGGCCGAAGCGCGTCAGCCAGCGGCGGGCGAGCGCTTGCCGGGCCTGGTCGGGGTCCATGCTGGGCAGCCCGTCCGGCCACCACCGGTTGACGGGCTCCCACCGGTGCTGGCGGCTGGTCCACGCCCCGGTGGGAGCGCCGCGGACCAGCCGGCCCTCGGCACTCATCCACGTGAGCAGGCTGGTCGTGACGTTCTGCGGCCGGTCGGACGGCGCCCTGACGAGAATAGAGGTTCTGAGGCGAGACTCGTCGGTGCTCAGTTCAGCGCCAGTGGCCTCACCGCGCGTGCGCAGGGCGTCCTCGACGCACGATGCCAGCGAATCGAGCCAGCCAGCTGTGTCGCCGATGATGGGTGGTTCGGCGCCGTTGCGTTCGAG
>DAIOWL010000940.1:0-3188 GCA_036758545.1 Streptosporangiaceae bacterium
GACGACTACACCGACGGATTGGAGGTGCTGCTTCGGTCCTACGCGGACGAGGCGGACCTGACTCCCCGGGGGGACAGGGTGGCGCGGGCCATGCTGCGCGGTGCGCTGGCGGCCCGGCTGGTCAGCGAGGCGGGCTGGCGGGCGCACCCGGAGCACGCGCGGGTCGGTCTCGACCGGCCGCTGTTCGTGACGGGGCTGCCCAGGACCGGCACCACCGCGCTGCACCGGCTGCTCACCGCGGACCCGGCGCACCAGGGCCTGGAGCTGTGGCTGGCCGAGGCGCCGCAGCCCCGGCCGCCGCGGGAGACCTGGGCGGACAACCCGGTGTTCCGGTACATCCAGGCCGGCTGCGAGCGGCACCACGTCGAGCACCCCGAGTTCATGGGCGTGCACTACATGGCTGCGGACCAGGTCGAGGAGTGCTGGCAGCTGCTGCGGCAGTCGATGCGCTCGATCTCCTGGGAGTGCCTGGCCCACCTGCCGTCCTACTCCGCCTGGCTCGCCGGCCAGGACTGGACCGCGGCGTACCAGCGGCACCGGCGCAACCTGCAGCTGATCGGTCTTGGCGACGGGCGCCGCTGGGTGCTGAAGAACCCCAGCCACCTGTTCGCGCTGGACGCGCTGCTGGCGGTGTACCCGGACGCGCTGATCGTGCAGACCCACCGCGCCCCCGAGGTGGCGATCGCGTCGGTCTGCAGCCTGGCCGCGCAGGCCACGGCGGGCTGGTCGGACACGTTCGCCGGCGAGGTGATCGGGCGGGACCAGCTGGAACTGTGGGCCTCCGGATTGGAGCGGTTCGGGGCCGAACGCGCCCGGCACGACCAGGACCGGTTCTTCGACGTGTCCTACGACGACCTGGTGGCGGACCCGGCCGGCACGGCCGAGGCGGTCTACGCGCACTTCGGCCTGCCGTTCACCGGCGCCGCGGCGGACGCCATGCGCGGCCTGGCCGGAGGGGGCCGCGGCGGCCCCTCGCACCGGTACACGCTGGCTGACTTCGGGCTGACAACAGCCGAGGTGGCCGAACGGTTCGGACCTGCGATAATCACGGGGTGAGCACGACACGCGAGGGCGGGTCCGGTCGGCGCGCCGACGTGGTGCAGCTGGCCGGCGAGCTGTTCGCGCAGAAGGGCTACCGCGCCACGACCGTGCGCGAGATCGCCGACGCCGCGGGCATCTTGTCCGGCAGCCTGTACCACCACTTCGACTCCAAGGAGTCGATCGGCGACGAGATCCTGTCGGGCTTCATCAACGACGTGCTGGCCGACTACCGGGCCGCGGTGATCTCGGGCGGCTCGCCCGTGGACGTGCTCGAGCAGATCGTGCGGTCGACCAGCCGGACCCTGTCCCGGCACCGGGCCGCGCTGGCCATGCTGCAGAACGACTGGAGCTACTTCAGCGCCCAGCCCAGGTTCGGCTACCTGCGCAAGGCGCTGGGCGAGATCGAGCGGACCTGGGTCACCCAGCTGGAGCGGGGCCAGCAAGACGGCACCTTCCGCGCCGACCTGGACGCCTGGCTTACCTACCGGCTGCTCCGCGACGTGCTGTGGATCCCGTCGCAGTGGCGGCTGGCCGAGGGCTACAGCACCGAGCAGATAGCCGGCGCCCTGCTGCGGCTGCTGTTCGACGGGATCACGGCCAAGCCCTGATCAGCTGGCACCGATGATCGTCGCCGCGTGCTCGCCGATCATCATGGCGGGGGCGTTGGTGTTCCCGCCGGTGATGCTGGGCATGATCGACGCGTCGGCGACCCGGAGCCCGTCGATGCCGCGGACCCGCAGCTCCGGATCGACCACCGCCCGGTCGTCCGTGCCCATCCGGCAGGTGCCGACCGCGTGGTACACCGAGGTGGCGCGGTTCGGCAGCTCGGCGGCCAGCGCGGCGCGGTCACCGAAGCCCGGCCCCGGGTTCAGCTCCAGGCTGACCTGGCCGGCGATGAGGTCGCTGGCCATCGTCTCGCGGATCAGCTCGATCCCGTCCAGCAGCAGGCGGCTGTCGTCGGGTTCGGTCAGGTAGCCCGGGTCGATGACCGGCGCCGCGGCCGGGTCGGCCGAGGCCAGCCGCAGGGTGCCGCGGCTCTTCGGGTAGATCAGCGTGGGCATGATGGTCAGCGCGCAGCGCTTGTCTACCCGCTGCCTGGCCGGGGAGTCCTGGTTGGGGAACGGGTACGACCATGGCAGCGCGTGGACCTGGATATCCGGTATATCCCGCGCCTGCGGGCTGCGGACGAAACCAACGGCTTCGAAGACCGTTCGGCCCATCCATGTGTCGCCGCGGACGGCCTCTTTGATGACGCCGCCGGCGAAGTACGGTGTGGTGCCCCGGTTGCGGGCCGAGGTCATGCAGTAGGTCATCGGCACGAACATGTGGTCGTGCAGGTTGTCGCCGACCGGCAGGTCGGCGACCACGTCGAGGCCGTGCTCGGCTAGGTGGCCGGCCGGGCCGACGCCGGACAGCATGAGCAGCTGCGGCGAGCCGTACACGCCCGCGCACAGGATCACCTCGCGGCTGGCCGTGATGGTGCCGGGGCCATCTTCGGCGACAACCTCGACGCCGGTGGCGCGGCCGTGTGCGATCACCACCCTGGTGATGCGGGTGCGGGTGAGAACGGTGAGGTTCGGCAGGCTGTGGTGGTCCAGGTAGCCGACTGACGAGCTGTACCGCAGGCCGCCGCTGGCGTTCTGCTGGAAGACCGACACGCCCTCCTGGGACTCGCCGTTGTAGTCGTCGATCTTCTTGACGCCCGCGGTCGCGGCCAGGGCCTCGATGAAGGCCTGCGAGGCCGGGGTCAGGTCCTTCTGCCTGGTCACCTTCACCGGGCCGCCGGCGCCGCGCAGGTCGGTGGCGCCGTCCTCCCAGTCCTCCATTCGTTTGAAGCTGGATAGTACGTTTTCGTAAGACCAGCCGGGGACGGCCCAGTCGTCGTAGTTCTTGCGGTGGCCGCGGACGAACAGCATGCCGTTGATCGAGCCGGAGCCGCCGAGCACCCGGCCGCGGGGCTGCGGGATCGTGCGGTCCAAGGCGCTGGCCTGCGGGGCGGTGTAGTACCCCCAGTCCAGCCGCTTCTTCAGGGCCGGCACGTTGTGGAAGATGGCGATCATCCCGGGCTTGCGCACCAGCCGGGTGCGGTCCGGGCCGCCCGCCTCCAGCAGGATGACCGAGGCGCCCGTCTGGGCCAGGCGCCTGGC
>DAIOWL010000941.1:0-3188 GCA_036758545.1 Streptosporangiaceae bacterium
AATGGCACCGGGCCGGGATGCTCGACCGCAAGCAGAACGTGTTCGACGACTTCCACGCCGCGGCCGAGGCGCTGATCCGGGACGGCTGGACCACCGCGGAGCAGCTCGCCATCTCCGGCGGGTCCAACGGCGGCCTGCTGGTCGGCGCGGCGCTGACCCAGCGGCCCGACCTGTACGCGGCCGTGGTCTGCTCCGCGCCGCTGCTGGACATGGTGCGGTACGAACGGTTCGGGCTGGGACAGACCTGGAACGTGGAATACGGCACCGCGTCGGACCCCGAGCAGCTCGGCTGGCTGCTGGCTTACTCGCCGTACCACCACGTGACGGAGGGAACGCGCTACCCGGCCGTGCTTTTCACCGTGTTCACCAACGACACCCGGGTGGATCCGGTGCACGCGTACAAGATGTGCGCCGCGCTGCAGCACGCCACCGCCTCCGGGCCGAGCCGCCCGGTGTTGCTGCGGGCCGAGGCCCAGGTGGGACACGGCGCCAGGGCAGTGAGCCGGATGGCGGAACTGTCCGGCGACGCGCTGTCGTTCGCCGCGCGGTACACCGGGCTCGCGGTGTAAGGCTCAGTCCTTGAACAGGGCCCCTGGAGTCTGGCCGGTCTCGCGGCGGAACGCGGCTACGAACGCGCTCGGGGTGTCGTAGCCGACACGGCCGGCCACCCGGCTGACCGGCTCCCCCGCGGCGAGCATGGACAGCGCGGCCTGCAGGCGCAGCAGCGTACGCCAGCGGCCGAACGGCACGGCCGCCTCGGTGGCGAACGCGCGGGCCAGCGTCCGCTCGCTGGCGCCCACCTCGCGGCCCCATTCGCGCAGCGTGCGCCGGTCTGCCGGGTTGGCCCGCAACGCCTCGGCGACGCGCCGGGCGGTGACCGCTTCCGGCAGCCTGACCTGGATCGTCGTCACCGGCACCGGGGTGAGCAGGTCCGCGAGCAGCGCCTCGGCGTGCCAGCGGCGGCTGGCGTCCAGGTCCGGCTCGCCGAGGTACCCGATGAGCTCAGCCATCAGCGGGCTGGCCGCGACCGGGGTGAGCTGACCGGTCTCGGCCCAGCTGACCGGGAACAGCCCGGGCCTGATGTACAGCGAGCGCATGGTGGCGCGGCCGCCGTCGGAGGCGGTCTCGTGCGGCAGCCCGGCCGGGATCCACAGCGCCCTGGTCGTCGGCAGCACCCAGGTTGCCTCGGCGGTCCGGACGCTGAGCACCCCGCTCGTCGCCCAGGCCAGTTGGTGGTCCTCGTGGGTGTGCCAGTCGAAGCGGGTGCCCGGGGGCATGGGGAAGTCCGCCACGAAGACGGCGGTGCCCGGGTCCTCGCGGCAGTCCGGAGCTTGTCCGGCTCGCGACACAACATGGCAGCTTACGCGCTACCTCCCGGCGGCCCCGCGGCCTAGCGTCGGTGTCATGAACGAGAACCACGCCAAGCTGATGCCGAGCCCGGAGTGGGCCGCGCACATCCAGGACGAGGTGCTGCCGCAGGCGACCGCGGGTGTCGAGCTTGGCGCCGACCTGCTCGAACTGGGGCCGGGCCCGGGCGCGGCCACCGAGTGGCTGCGGCACCGGGTCGCCCGGCTGATCGCGGTCGAACAGGAAGAGGAGGCGGCCGCCCGGCTGATCGCCCGGTTCGCCGGAACCAACGTCGAGGTGGTGCGCGGCGACGCGGCCTCGCTCGGCTACCCGGACGCGTCCTTCGACACCGTCGCCACCTGCACGATGCTGCACCACGTGCCCACCCGCGCGCTGCAGGACAAGGTGCTGGCCGAGGCGTTCCGGGTCCTGCGTCCCGGCGGTACCTTCCTCGGCTCGGACAGCCTGCCCAGCGACGACCTGCACCAGTTCCACGAGGGTGACACCTATAACCCGGTCGAGCCAGCGGCGTTCCTCACCCGGCTGCAGACGACCGGCTTCGCCGCGATCACCCTGCACGTCTCGTACAACCTGGTCTTCACCGCCCGGAAGACTGAAGACAGCCCCTGACGGCGAAGCCGCCGGTAGCCTCGCGTGGAGTGGCAGTCGTCGAAAGGAGTTCCGTGTTCCACGCCACCGGCTTTCGCGTCGCCGACCTGCCGGGCACGCTGACCGGAAACTGCGGCAACAGCCCGGGCATAGCCTGCCGGCTCGCCTGGGACGTCACGCACAGCCCGACCGCGACCCAGGTGGTCAAGGTCTACCTGGCCGGCCCGGTCAGCCAGGCCGGCCGGATCGCGTTCGTGCTGGTGCTGGCGTTGCTGGTTCGGTTCATCTTCCACCGGCTGATCAACAAGGTGACGGAGCGGGCGGCCACGGCCAACCTCGCGGTGACCCCGAACGGCCGGGCGAACAAGGCGGCCGCGACCATACAGATGGCCGGCACGGAGCGCCGCGAGCAGCGCGCCCGCGCCCTCGGCTCGATCCTGCGCAGCGCGATCTCGGTCATCGTGTTCGGCATCGCGGCGCTCACCATCTTGTCCATCCTCGGCTTCAACGTGGCGCCGTTGCTGGCCAGCACGGCGGTGCTCGGCGTGGCCCTCGGGTTCGGCGCGCAGAACCTGGTCCGCGACTACCTGGCGGGCCTGCTCATGCTGGTCGAGGACCACTACGGGGTCGGCGACACGATCAACGCCGGGGTCGCCACCGGCACGGTCGAGGCGATGTCGCTGCTCACCACCACGCTGCGGGACGTCAACGGGGTGGTGTGGCACATCAGGAACGGCACCATCGACAGCATGGGCAACGAGTCGCAGGGCTGGTCCCGTGCCGTCATCGACTACCCGGTCCCCTACGAGGAGGACCTGGACAAGATCCGGGCGCTGATGGAGCAGGCCGCGAGCAGCCTGTACCGCGAGCGCGGCTGGAAGAAGCTGATGCTGGAGAAACCCGAGGTGTGGGGGGCTCAGGGACTGTCCGGCCGGGAAGTGACGATGCGGCTGGTGGCCAAGACCGCCCCGATGCGGCAGCTGGAGGTGGCCCGCGAGCTGCGCGCGCGGGTGAAGGCGACACTGGACGCGGCCGGCGTCCAGCCGGCCGGCCCGGACACCATCGTGATTTCCGCGCCGCCCGCGATCACGCATCAGGCCAGAGAGGAACCCGTGGCGGCGGTGATCGAGGCCGAGCCCCCAGTGGACGATGCCGCAGACGAGGCGGAAAGCGCTGCGTCCGGCACCCCGTAAGCTTGCACGCATGAGCCAGCCGGTCAGCTTCTACGAGGC
>DAIOWL010000942.1:0-3185 GCA_036758545.1 Streptosporangiaceae bacterium
CTGGGAGAGCTCGCTGCTCTTCGTGCTGTACGGGCTGTGGCAGTTCGCCGGGTCGTTCACGGTGATGGGCACGTCCGGGGCGCTGCCCAGGGCGCGCTGGCTGTGGGACGCCGAACGGGTCCTCTACCTGCCCAGCGAGACGGACCTGCAGCGGCTCATCCTGCCCCATCCGCTGCTGGTCCAGGCGTGCAACTACTACTACGACGTCCTGCACTTCCCGCTCCTGGGCGCCTGCCTGATCTGGCTATACACCCGGCACCGGGCGGACTATCCGCGGATCAGGACCACGGTGGCCCTGTTCACCGGGATCAGCCTGCTCATCCAGCTCATTACGGTGGCGCCGCCGCGGCTGCTGGCGTCGACCGGCATGGTCGACACCGCGGTGCAGTACGGCCAGTCGGTGTACGCCTGGAGCGGCGGCTTCGACGCGGACGAGTTCTCGGCCATGCCCTCGGTGCACGTCGGGTGGGCCATCATCGTGGCTATCGCGGTCATCACGGTGTCGCGCCGCCGCTGGCGCTGGCTGGCCGCGGCCTACCCGGTGCTCACGCTGCTCGTTGTCGTGGTGACAGCCAATCACTTCTGGCTGGACGGAATTGCGGCTGGAATCCTGGTGGCCCTGGTGCTGGTGGTGCAGCGGGCCGCGCGTGGGCTACGTTCTGGTAAATCTTCTGAAGGGCCCCAGGTCAAGCCTGTGCGCGGCGAAATGTCCGTGCGATCATGACGCCATGTCGGCCACAGAGCAAACCGTTTCCGGATCCGCGCCCGGGCTGCGTCGCAACGCAATTGGCCTGCGCGAGGTGCTGTTCCAGTCGATCACCGACATGGCCCCCGGCGCCGCCATCGCGGCTTCGATCCCGGCCGGCGCCGCGCTGGCCGGGGGCTCGCTGCCGCTGGCGGTCGTCTTCGCCCTGGTGGCATGCCTGCTGTGCGCCTGGTGCATCGGGCTGCTGGCCCGGGAGATGCCCGCCGCGGGATCCCTGGCCACGTATGCGGCCCGCGGGCTGCACCCGGCTGCCGGCTTCCTGGTCGCCTGGGGCTACGTCCTGGTCGGCTGGCTGATCCCGCCGCTGGTGCTGCTGCAGCTCGGGTTCACCACGGCGTCCACGATCAACTCCGAGTTCCACGGGTACCCGGCGAACCTGTGGTGGCCCTGGTCGCTGGCTGGCGCGGTGATCGTGCTCGCCGCGGGTTACTTCGGCGTCCGGGCCTCGACCCGGTTCGGCACCATCCTCGGGATTTCCGAGATCGCGGTCTTCCTGGTGCTGGCCGTGTTCTTCGTCGTGCACGCGGGCAGCCGCAACACCGGGCAGGTCTTCACCACGCACTACTCCCCCACCGGGCTGACCGGCGTGATCGGCGGCTCGGTGTTCACCTTGCTCGCGTTCGGCGGCTTCGAGGGCGCCGCGCCGCTGGCCGAGGAGGCCAGGGACCCGCGGCGCACCATCAGGCGCGCGGTACTGCTGGCCACGCTGCTGATCGGCCTGCTCTACGTGTTCACCACCTACGCCGTCGACGTCGCCTACGGGCCGAAGGGCTTCGCCGCCTTCGCCACGTTCACCGGCACCGCGTCCTGGGAAGGCCTCGCGCGCTCGCTCTACGGCCTGTTCTGGTTCTTCGTGTTCCTGGCCATCGTCAACTCCACCATCGCCAACGCCAACGCGGGCGTGAACGTGTCGAGCCGCACCGCGTACGCGATGGGGCGGATCGGGGCGTTCCCGCGCTTCCTCGCGATCGTCAGCCCGAGGCACCGGTCCCCGGTCAACAGCGTCCTGGTCGCCTTCGTCATCACGGTCGCGGTGACGCTGGGACTCGGCCTGGGGTACGACCCGACGGTGGCCTTCACGATGGTCGCTACGGGCCTGGTGATCGTGCTGGTGGCGATCTACATCCTGATGAACGCCGCGTGCCTCGGGTACTTCACCCGCCGCGGCGCGGCCGGGTTCAACTGGCTGTCGCACGGGGTCGTCCCAGTGCTCGGCATCGCCGCGTTCGTCCCGGCCTGGCTGACGGCCGCGGGCATCAAGGTGTTCTCCTTCGTCACCCCGCTGGCCCCGCCGCTGTCCTATATGGGTCCCGGAGTGGCCGGCTTCATGGTCCTCGGCGTGATCTACATGATCTACCTGTACCGGACGAACCCGCAGCGGGTCAGCGACGTCGGGCTGGTGCACCTGGACGCCCTGGAGGAGACCACCTGAGCGACCTGGCGGCCGAGTGCCGGTCCTAGGGTCGGCGTACCGGTCCTAGGGTCGGCGCTCGGCGTCGAGGGTTGCCATCTGGGCCGGGGCGTAGCGGTCTCCGGCGACCGCGGCGGCCGGGACGGCGGCCTCGATCGCGGCTAGGTCGTCCGCGCTCAGCGTCAGGTCCAGGGCCTTCAGCGCCTCGGCCAGCCGGTCTCGGCGCTTGGTGCCGATCAGCGGGATGATGTCCTCGCCGCGCGAGGCCACCCAGGCGATGGCTAGCTGGGCCGCGGTCACCCCGTACCTGGCCGCCATCTCCTCCAGCGAGGCGAGCAGCTCCAGGTTCCGCGCGTGGTTCTCGCCGGAGAACCGGGGGAAGCGCGTGCGCGGGTCACCGGGCGCCAGCCGCGCGGTACCGCTGCTCAGCAGGCCGCGGGACAAGATGCCGTAGGCGGTGACGCTGATCCCGAGTTCCCGCACGGCGGGCAGGATCTCCGCCTCGATGCCGCGGCTCATCAGCGAGTACTCGATCTGCAGCGCCGCGATCGGGTAGACCGCGTGCGCCCGGCGGATGGTGTCCGCCCCCACCTCGGACAGCCCGATGTGCCGGACGTACCCGGCCTGGACCATCTCGGCGATCGCGCCGACGGTGTCCTCGATCGGCACCTGCGGGTCCAGCCTGGCCGGCTGGTACAGGTCGACGTAATCGGTGCCAAGCCTGGTCAGCGTGTAGGCCAGCGAGCTCTTCGTCATGGCCGAGCTGGCGTCGTGCCCGACGAAGGCGCCCGACGGGTCCCGCTGCCCGCCGAACTTCACCTGGATGAACACGCTCTCCCGCGGGATCCCGCGGCGCAGCGCGTCGCGCAGCAGGAGCTCGTTGTGGCCCATGCCGTAGAAGTCGCCGGTATCCAGCAGCGTGATCCCGGCGTCCAGCGCGGCATGGATCGTGGCGAGGCTCTCCTGGTCGTCGGCCTCGCCGTAGATGCCCGACATGCCCATCAGGCC
>DAIOWL010000943.1:0-3182 GCA_036758545.1 Streptosporangiaceae bacterium
GGTTGAAGAAGGCGAACTGCACGGTCGTAGCCCACAGCCAGGTCCGGGACCGGAACTCGGCCCAGCCCTCGGCCATGTCACGCCACAGGGTCCGCCGCACCCCGGGGTTCTCGGCTCCGGGGTTCTCGGCTCCGGCGTCCCCGGCCCCGGCGTTCCCGGCTTCTGGGTTCTCGGCTCCGGCGACGGCCCGTGCGGCGGGTACCCGGACCAGGCTGAGCGCGAGCACGCTCACCGCGTAGGACGCCGCGTCCGCGGCCACCACTACGCCCGGCCCGGTCAGCGCGATCAGCAGACCGCCCAGCACCGGCCCGGCGATCCTGGTCGCCGACGTGGCCAGCCCGTACAGCGCGTTCGCGTTGCCGAGCTGGTCGCGCGGGGCTATCTCCACCGTGAGCGCTTCCATGGCCGGCGTGAAGAACGCCTCACCGGTGCCCACCAGCGAGGCCAGCAGGACGAACACCCAGAGGGCGGGCCGCCCGGCGAACACCGCCACGGCCAGCGAGGCCTGCGCGGCGCAGCGGAGCGCGTCGGCGGTAAGCATGACCCGGCGGCGGCCGAACCGGTCGGCGACCGCGCCGGCGATCGCCATCAACAGCACCTGCGGCACGACGGCGGCCGCGAACACGTACCCCAGGCCGGTCGCATTCGCACCGCTGCCCAGTACGGCCCAGGCGATCGCCACGGTCGACATCGACGAGCCCAGCAGGGAGGTCGCGTAGCCGGCGTAGAACCGGCGGAAATCCCGCACCGCCAGTACCCCAGCCCGTCGCCGCAGCCATTCTCGCCCCATGGGACGGGATCGTGACACCGGTCCGGCCGCGGCACAAGATCAGATACTTAAGAAAGTTGCGCGACATTGGCTCAAGCTTGGCAGCTACAGCAGCGCGAAACGGCCGCAAAACCTGCTACTGGCGGGACGAGATAAATAATTTCTGGCTCAACTCAAGATAATTGAGCATATTCGACTCAAGCCTTGACGGTCAGATCGCGGTGGCGCATCCATGCGAGGACGTCGGTCCAGCTAATGGGCCGCGCCCGGGGCGCATGCCCCCGGAAAACCGGACTCAGGTCACCCCGGCACCATCAACACCACGATCCGGGTGCGCCAGGCCAGTTGGAACGCGATGAAACCCCGGATCCAGCGCGTTCCGACGCGGTGGAATCCCGGTTTCCGGTCAGTGCGTCCGGCCGGAACCGGCAGACGTCCGGCGACGGCAACCACGCGGGCATGGGCGGCAGTCACGCCGCATGGGCGCGGAGCAGCCAGGGGCCGGGCGGGGATTCGTGAAAGAGTGAGAAAACACCTCCACGCTACGCATTGCTCGGGGAACTGGGTTACGATATATCGCGATCGCAGCAACGGACGGGAGGACATTGTCATGGCGGCGACCGACGGGGGCGCTGGGGTGCCACAGGACCAGAAGACAGCAGATGATCAGCATGCGGTGATTGTGCCGGGCGGCGCGGATACGCGGGCTTCGGACCGGGAGCGGGACGCGGTGGTGCAGCGGGTGCAGGACGCGTTCGCCGAGGGCCGGCTGGACGATGCCGAGTTCGACGAGCGGAGCCGGGCGGCGCTCACCGCCCGGACGCACGCGGACCTGGACGCGTTGCTCGCCGACCTGCCCGCGGCGCCGTCGGCGCCGGGCCCGGTGCCCGCGCTCCCCGGTCCCGGGCGGTTCGCGGTCGCGCTGAAGAGTTCGGTCCGGCGGGCCGGGCGCTGGCGGGTGCCGGAGCGCTACACGACCGTCGTCTACAAGGGCGGCGGCTGGCTCGACCTGCGCGCGGCCGAGCTCAGCGGGCCGGTCACCACGTTCCTGGCGGTGGCCTACAAGTCCCGGGTGACGATCCTGGTGCCGCCGAACGTCCGGGTCGAGATGACCGGGCTCGGCGTCAGCCAGGACGTCCACGACGAGGATCCCGGTTACCGGCTGCCCGTGGACGCCCCGGTGATCCACGTGCGCGGCATCGCCTACAAGGGCACCGTCGAGATCGCCACCCGCCCGCCCGATCGTCCCGCCCTGCGCGGGTAGGCCGAAACGCGGGTGGCGATGGCGGGAACGGCGGCGCGTCCCGGCATGGCATGATGGCGCCGTGACGTGGATAGCCCCAGAGGTTGAGCGGCCCGAAGGACCGCTGACCGGTCCCGAGCGCCCGATGCTGCAGGCGTTCCTGGACTGGCAGCGCGCGACGCTGCTCTACAAGTGCGCCGGCCTGACCGGCGAGCAGCTGGCCCGCCGGGCCATTCCGCCATCCGAGCTGTCCCTGCTCGGGCTGCTGCGGCACATGACCAAGGTGGAGCGGGTCTGGTTCCGCATGCGGTTCGCCGGCGAGCAGGTCGACTTCCCGTTCGGCAGTAACTTCCAGGCCGAGTTCGAGGGGGCCGACCCGGCCCGGGCCGCGGCCGACTACGCCCGGCTGACCGAGGAGATCAAGCACGCCGACGCGGCGGCGGCGAACGCGTCGCTGGATGACACCTTCACCAGCAACGGCGAGGTGATGTCGCTGCGGATGATCTACCTGCACATGATCGAGGAGTACGCGCGGCACCTGGGCCACGCCGACCTGCTCCGCGAGCAGATCGACGGCGTCACCGGCGAGTAGCGGTCAGGGCTCGTCAGCCGCGGGCCTGCCGGTGTAGACCGCGCGGGGACGCAGCGGGCCCGGCCCGGAGTAGGCCTCTATGGCGTGCGCGATCCAGCCCGCCGTCCTGGCCACCGCGAATATCGCCTCGCCCGCGCCGCGCACCATGCCCGCCACCCGGACCAGGGTAGCGATGGCGAAGTCGATGTTCGGCTCGGGCAGGGACTTGTGCCTGACCTCCGCGAACACGGCGTCGGCCACCGCGAGCTGCCCGGACTTCGGCGCGACCCGGCGCACCAGGTCGAGCAGGAGGATGGCGCGCGGGTCGCCGCCGCGGTACACGAAGTGCCCGAAACCGGGGACCTTCTCGCCCCGGCGCAGCAACTCGGCCACCACCCGCGGCACGTCCTCCGGGCCGCTGGCCGCGGCCATCAGCGTCTCCGCGCCGAGGGACGCCCCGCCGTGCAGGGCTCCGCTCATCGCACCCAGCCCGGTCCCGACCACCGCGTACGGATCCGCCCGCACGGAGGCGGCGGCCCGGGCGGCCAGCGTCGAGGCGGCGAGCTCGTGGTCGGCCAGCAGCACGAGCGCCGCGGACA
>DAIOWL010000944.1:0-1274 GCA_036758545.1 Streptosporangiaceae bacterium
GCCCCCGCGCCCTGGACGAACCTGGCGGCGATGAGGATCTCGATCCCGGGCGCGATGCCGCAGGCCAGCGACGCGACGGTAAAGACGAGGACGCCGACGAGGAACATCCGGCGCCGGCCGTACAGGTCACCCATTCGCGCGCCTGTGATCAGCGCCATCGCGTAGCTGACGGTGTAGCCGGCCACCACGAGCTGGAGTTCGGCCCCCGTGGCGTGCAGCGTACGGCCGATCGTGGGCAGCGCCACGTTGACGATCGTGACGTCGAGCAGCGCCATGAACTGCCCGGCCAGCAGCACGATCAGCATCAGCCAGCGGCCGCGCGCCGCCCCCGCGGCTCGCTCCCGCTCCCGTACCAGTGAGTCAGTGGTCATATCGCCAGGCTCCGTCCTGGCGGCCCCGCGTACTAAGAGCCTGCTGATCCTGGTGTTGGCAGTACCCGGTTCCCGCGCCCGGCCCGGTTGTGGCACCGTGCAGAGTATGAGCCAGCCGATGCAGAGCCCGGTCTTCGTCGGGAGGCGTGAGGAGATCGCGTCGCTGACAGCACTGTTCGAGCGCGCCGCCGGCGGCGAGCCGGGGTTCGCGATCGTTGCGGGCGAGGCTGGTGTGGGCAAGACCCGCCTCGTGGAGGAGTTGGCCGGGCAGGCGGCCGACTCGGGGTTTACGGTCCTGGCCGGCCACTGCGTCGAGCTCGGCGCGGAAGGCCTGCCGCTCGCCCCGCTCATCGACGCGCTGCGTACGCTGGCGCGCACCACGGCGCGGGCGGAGCTGGCCGACGTGCTCGGCCCGGCCCGGCGCGGCTTGGGCCGCCTGCTGCCCGAGCTCGACCCGGGAGGGTCCGCCGAGCCGGCCGCCGACGGGGTCCAGGTATCCCAGCTGCTCGAGCTGGTCCTCGGGCTGCTGGGCCGGCTCAGTGCCAGGCGGCCGCTGCTGCTGGTGCTCGAGGACCTGCACTGGTCCGACCAGTCCACCCGGGAGCTGGTCGCCTTCCTGATCAGGTCGCTGCGCGGGGTCCGGGTCGTGCTGCTGGCCACCTACCGGTCCGACGAACTGAACCGGCGCCACCCGCTGCGGCCGCTGATCGCCAGCTGGGACCGGCTCCGCACGGTACAGCACGTGGAGCTGCGCCGGTTCGAGCCGGGGGAGGTCGCCGCCCAGCTCGGCGCGATCCTCGGCACCGAACCCGCCGCCAGGCTCGTCGACCTGGTCTTCGACCGGTCCGGCGGCAACGCCTACCTGGTGGAGGAGCTGGCCGGCCTGGTGCGCGGCGGCGGCGA
>DAIOWL010000944.1:1374-3181 GCA_036758545.1 Streptosporangiaceae bacterium
CGTTCCGGCACGCGCTGACCAGGGACGCGGTCTACGAGGACATGCTCCCGGGCGAGCGGGGCGGCCTGCACGCCGCCTACGGCGAGGCGCTCACCCGCGACCCGGATCTGGCCGGAGACGACGCCGCGGTGCCCGCCGCGCTAGCCCACCACTGGTACGCGGCCCTGGACCTGCCGCGCGCCCTGCCGGCCTCGATAGCCGCGGCCCGGCATGCGCTCACCACATTCGCGCCGGCCGAGGCGCAGCGCCACCTAGAACGGGCGCTGGAGATCTGGCCGCGGGTCCCCGACGCGGAGGAGCGCACCGGCCTGGACCAGGCCGAGGTGGCGAGCCTGGCAGGTGAGGCCGCCTACCAGGCGGGCGCCATCGACCGCTCGCTGTCCCTGTTCGATCAGGCCCTGGCCGGACTCCCGGCCGAGGGCGACGCCGTCCGGCGTGCGCTGGTGCTCGACCGGCGCGCGCGCACCCTGCGGGACACCGGACGCGAGCCTGAGGCGATCACCGCCCTAGAGGAGGCACTCGCCCTGCTGCCCGCCGACCAGGTGACCAGGGCGCACGCGGTCGTCCTCTCCTCGCTGGCCATGTCCGTCTGGCGTGCCAACGACATGGACGCCACGATGAGCCTGGCCGCCCGCGCGGTGCAGGCCGCGCGCGAGGTCGGCGCGGTCCAGCAGGAGGCCGACTCGTCCATCACCCTCGGTTCGGCCCGGGGCTACCTGAGCGCGGACGACGCCGGTCTTGACGACCTCCGGGCGGGTCTGGCCCTGGCCACGGACATCGGCGCACACCTCATCGCGCTGCGCGCCTACGTGAACATTTCCGACGTGCTGGAGCTCCTCGGCCGGCACCAGGAGGCGGCAGACGCGGCCCGCGAGGGGATGGCGCTGGCCGACCGGGTCGGGCTGGCCCGGTCCCTGGGTGCCTTCCTGGCCGGCAACCTGGCGGAGAGCCTGCTTCGCCTGGGCCGCTGGACCGAGGCCGAGCAGTTGGCCACCCAGGCGGTGAACGCCATGCCGGAGGGCGTCTTCGCCGCCACCGTCCTGCAGTTGCGCTCCGAGCTGGCCGCGATGACCGGACGTTACCATGACGCCGAAGCCGATGTGCGCGCCGCCCAGCGTGCCCTCGGCCAGACGCACGACGAGCAGTACGCCCTGACCCTGCTGTACGCCGATGCGCTGCTCGCGCTCGGCCGAGGCGACCTGGACACGGCCCGCCGCCTCACCGCCGACGGGTTGGCGGACTACGGCGGAGCGATGTCCGGTCGCTACGTCTGGCCGGTGCTGTGGCTGGCTTCCAGGACCGAAGCGGACGGTGCCACCCGCGCTCGTGACCGGCGGGAAGAGGTCCCGGACGGTACCGCGGCCCGGTACCAGGAGCTGGCCTCGCTCGCAGCGGATCTGACGACACCCAACGCCGCGTCGCGCGGCTACCGGGCGCTAGTCACCGCGGAACTCATGCGCGCTACGGGCGAGGTCGGCGTCACCGCGTGGCAGGCGGCGGCCGAGGCGTGGCAGGCGGCGGCCGAGCCCTATCCGCTGGCCTACGCCTGGCTACGGCTCGCCGAGGTGATGGCGGGGGCGGGTGACCGGCAGGCCGCCGGCCGTAGTGTGCGCCAGGCCCACGCCGTGGCTAGCGGGGTTGGCGCGGCGCCCATCGCGGCGGAAGCCGTCGCCCTGGCCCGGCGGACCCGGCTGAGCCTGGACGAGCCGGAGGCGGCCGCGGTCCGTCCGGCGGCCGAGGATCCACTGGCCCGGTTCGGGCTGACCGAGCGCGAGCGGGAGATCCTGCTGCTGCTGGCCGCGGGCCG
>DAIOWL010000945.1:0-3180 GCA_036758545.1 Streptosporangiaceae bacterium
TCGCTGCTCGTCTTTGGCCCGACGACGAAGACGTCCTGCCCGACCTGCAGGTGCATTCCCCGCGGCACCGAGACGGACACTGACTCCACATGGGGCGGCGTCTGCCCGTAGTGGATCTCCACGTCCACGCCGACCGTCCCGAGCACCCGGCGCCCCACTCGCACGACCCGAGCCCACCGCGGCACGGTCTCCATCGTGTCCTGCTGGTAGTCCCGCATAAACGCAGCCCCGGCCCGCAGGTTCTTCCAGATGCCCATGACGCATTCTCGCCCACACCGTTGAGACCCAGGCGGCGTAAGCACCACCTTTGGGGCTAAGTAACATTCCTGGGTGCGTGCCGATCCTTCAGCTCACCAGGCCGGGAAACTTCCCCGAGCCGTGATCGGCCTCCTCCTCGCCGCCGTCTTCGTCGTGGTGGCCGGCTGTACGTCCCCGGCCGCCATCCATCCCAAGCCCGCGCCCGACAACCGGCCGAACTTCGTCTTCGTGCTCACCGACGACCTGTCCTGGAACCTGGTCAGCTACATGCCGAACCTGGTGGCCCTCCGGCAGGCCGGAACGACCTTGTCCCGCTACTACGTGGTGGACTCGCTGTGCTGTCCGTCCCGCTCGGCCATCTTCACCGGCCAGTACCCCCATGACGACGGGGTCTTCACCAACGCCGGCAGCGACGGCGGGTACTTCGCCTTCAACCAGCACGGCGACCAGCAGAAGTCGTTCGCCCTGGCGCTGCACAAGGTCGGCTACCGCACCGCGCTGATGGGCAAGTACCTGAACCAGTACCAGCCCGCCTACCCGGAGCCGCCTGGCTGGGACGAGTGGGACGCCGCCGGGAACGCCTACGGCGAGTTCGACTACAACCTCAACCAGAACGGTCAGCAGCAGCACTACGGCAAGGCCCCGCAGGACTACCTGACTGACGTGCTGGCCGCCAAGGCCCGCTCGTTCATCGACTCATCGGCCGCCTCGGGCCGGCCGTTCATGCTCGAGGTGGCCACGTTCGCCCCGCACGCGCCGTACACGCCCGCGCCCCGCTACGCGCACGCCGCGCAGCAGCTGGCCGCCCCGAAGACCCCGGCCTACAACCGGCTGCCCGCCAACCCGCCGCCGTGGCTGAAGGGCCACCCGCCGCTATCGGCCACCGATCAGGCCAACATCACCAGCACGTTCCGCAAGCGGGTGGAGGACGATCTCTCCGTCGACGACATGATCGGACAGATCAGGGACGAACTGTGGGCCAAGGGCCTGGACCGGAACACGTACTTCGTGTTCAGCTCGGACAACGGCTTCCACCTGGGCGAGCACCGGCTCTCCTCGGGCAAGCAGACCGCCTTCGAGACCGACATCCGCGTGCCGCTGATCGTCAGCGGCCCGGACGTCCCGGCCGGCCGCATCGCCCGCCAGCTGACGTCCAGCATCGACCTGGCCCCGACGTTCGAGAGCCTCGCGGGGCTGCCGGTCCCAGCCGGGGTCGACGGTCACAGCCTGGCCGGGCTGCTGCACGGGCAGGATCCGGTCGGCTGGCGGCTCGCTATCCTCATCGAGCATCACGGCCCGGACTTCTCGCCGGACGACCCCGACCGGCAGACCTTCAAGGCGGGGGATCCGCCGACCTACGAGGCCGTTCGGACCCCCACCGCGCTCTACGTGCGGTACGCGGGCGGGGCGGAGGAGTACTACGACACCGCGACCGACCCGGACGAACTGGATAACCTGGCCAGTCAGGGCGTGCCCACGGTCCTCCGTCAGGCGCTCAGCGCCCTGCAGAATTGCCACGGCGGCGCCGCCTGCTGGGCCGCCGCCCAGCTCGGCTAGCCGGCCCGATACCGGCACAGCCGCAGAATTCTGGCAGTTGCTACCGCTGGTAGCATAATTTCATGAGCGCCGATCCAGCCTTCACCGAGGGGGAGGACCGCGATCCGCTTGCCCCTCAGGGGCACTCGGGGATGCGTCCGCCGGATATCGTCACCGGCCGGATCGTCGCGGAGATCAAATACGCCGGGCCCGCCCGTAAGGTCAGCGTGTCGATGCCGGAGGATCTCACGGCCGCTGTGCAGCAGCGCGTGGGTCGCGGGAAGTTCAGCCAGTACGTGACGGAGGCCGTCAGCCGTCAGCTCGAACTGGACCTGCTGGCCGAGCTGTCAGAGCTGCTTGCCGCCGAACACGGGCCAGTTCCGGAAGAGTATCTGGCGGAGGCACGCGCCGCATGGCCGGACAGCGAGTAGCCGCGGCAGGCACCCTGGTACTCGACACTGAAGGGCTCTCCAAGCTAGCGGCGGGCGATGCGCGCACACGGGGTTATCTGGATAGCGCCCGTAAGCGAGGTGCCCGGGTAGCGGTGAGTGCGATCACGTTGACCGAGGCACTGCGAGGCGGCCCGCGCGATGCTGCCGTGCACCGCGTGCTGTCTAGGATCATCGTTAATCCGGTGACCGAGGGAATCGCACGCCGGGCCGGCGAGTTGCTCGCGGCGACTGGCCTGTCTGGACATCGGTGTGCCATCGATGCCGTCGTGGCCGCCACTGCTCTTGGTGCGGAACGACCGGTCGTGCTGCTGACCAGTGACCCGGATGACCTGAACCAGCTGGTCGAAGAGCCCAGGCGGCCGAAGGCGCAGCGGATCGTCGTCGTCCGCGTGTGAACCATACCGAGATCGGAGGCCGCGAGCGCCTACCGCGGCACGGTCAGCAGCGTCTTGCCGACCGTCTCCCTGGCCTCGATGGCCGCATGCGCCCGGGCCGCCTCGGCCAGCTCGAACTCCTGGCCGACGACCGGCCGCAGCCGCCCCGCCGCCGCCTCGGCCAGCGCCGTCCTGGCCAGCTCGGCTAGTTCCTCCGGGCTCCCGCCCGCGCCGGCCCGCACGCTGACCTGGCGGTCCTGGGCGAGTTCCGGGGTGACCGGAGCGAAGCTGCCGCTGGCCATGCCGAACGGGCAGAACCGGCCGCCCCCGCGGAGCAGGCCGAACGCTGCCAGCCCGATGTCCCCGCCCACGCCGTCGAACACCACGTCCACCTCGCCGGCGAGGTCCCGGACCTGCCTCTCCCAGCCGTCGTGACTATAGTCGACGGTCACGTCCGCGCCGAGGTCCCGGGCCAGGGCCAGCTTGCGCGGCCGGCCGGCCAGCGCGATGACCCGGGTCCCGGCCCGCCTGGCGATCTGCACCAACAGCGTCCCCACCCC
>DAIOWL010000946.1:0-3179 GCA_036758545.1 Streptosporangiaceae bacterium
AGCTTCCCGATGGCGTTCGCCGAGCTCGAGGCCCGGGCCGAACGGGCGCTGCCGCCGTCGGTGCTGTCCTACGTGGCCGGCGGCGCGGGCAGCGAGCACACCCAGCGGGCCAACGTCAGCGCGTTCGCCCAGTGGGGCCTGATCCCGCGCATGTTCGTCGGCGCGACCCGGCGCGACCTGTCGGTGGAACTGTTCGGGATGAGGTTGCCGTCCCCGCTGCTGATGGCGCCGATCGGCGTGATCGGCCTGTGCGCCCAGGACGGGCACGGCGACCTGGCCACCGCCGACGCAGCCGAACGTACCGGCGTCCCGATGATCGCATCGACCCTGTCCGCCGATCCGATGGAGGACGTGGCCGCCCGGTTCGGCGATACTCCCGGCTTCTTCCAGCTGTACACGCCGACCGACCGGGACCTGGCCGCCAGCCTGGTCTCCCGGGCCGAAGCGGCCGGCTTCCGCGGCATCGTGGTCACGCTGGACACCTGGGTCACCGGCTGGCGCCCGCGCGACCTGGCCGCCAGCAACTTCCCCCAGCTCCGCGGGCACTGCCTGGCCAACTACACCAGCGACCCGGTCTTCCAGTCCCTGCTCGGCCAGGATACGAGCCCGCAGGCCGCCGTCAGCTTGTTCGCCGGCCTCTTCGGCAACCCGCTCACCTGGGACGACCTGCCCTGGCTCCGCTCGCTCACCACGCTGCCCCTGCTGGTCAAGGGCATCTGCCACCCCGACGACGCGCGCCGCGCCCGGGACGGCGGGGTGGACGGGATCTACTGCTCCACCCACGGCGGCCGTCAGGCCGATGGCGGGCTGCCCGCCCTCGACTGCCTGCCCGCCGTGGTCGACGCCGCCGACGGCATGCCCGTGCTGTTCGACTCCGGCGTCCGGTCCGGCGCCGACGTGATCAAGGCCCTGGCCCTGGGCGCCACCGCCGTCGCCATCGGCCGCCCCTACGCCTACGGCCTCGCCCTCGGCGGCGCCGACGGCATCGTCCACGTCCTGCGCAGCATCCTCGCCGAAACCGACCTGATCATGGCCGTAGACGGCTACCCCACCCTCGCCGACCTGACCCGGGACACCCTCCGCCGCACCTGCACCTGCCACCACGACTGAGGCTCCCGGCCTCCCCGTCGCCCCCACCAAGTCCCGCGCTGGGCTGACCTTCACACCCAGCCCCACCTCGCCGCACTCCGGCCCTCACTCCCCGGTTCAGGCTCGCCGTAATCCGGCCCTCACCGCCTCCCGTTCAGACTCGCCGTGGACGTCGTCGTTCCGCAATCCGTGCCGACCCACTTGAGTCCCAAAGGATTCATGACACCCATCCAGCTCATAGCTATCTTTTTCGATTAATGTTATTCTTGCAGGCGTGTTTCGCGTCGTAATGTCCTAGCGTATTGCTAGAATCGAGCTAGTTCCTGAACAGCCGAGCCCAAAGAAGGAGCGCCGTCCGCCGGACCGCGAGCAGCATAGGAAGGAGGTGAATCACGATGAGCGATGTGATGTCGCCGACCAGCACCGACCAGGCGCTGGAGATGCTGACGGCCGCGCTGGGCTACCTGGCGCAGGCCGACGCTACCGAGATGACGGCCGAAGAACAGGCGCGCTGCCTGAAGGTGCTGGAGCGGGCCACCGCGATAAGCGCGGCGGCGCGAACCTCGACGCTCAGCGCGTTCACCTCCGGTAAGGGCTATTCCTCCGACGCGCAGTACAGCGCCAAGACATGGCTGGTCTACAAGACCGGGGTGACCAAGGGCGCCGCGGCCAGCCACACGGCCTGGATGCGGCGGGCCCTCGAGCATCCCGCGATGTTCGCGGCGATGGCCGCGGGTGATGTGTCGGAGCCGATGGCCCGGCTCCTGTGCCAGTGGACCGACAAGATCCCCGAAGCGCGCCGCGCCGACGCGGACACGATCCTGGTCGCCGCGGCCGTGGCGGGAACAGACCTGCCGGACCTGGCCGAACTATACGGCGAGATCTACGAGCGCTCCCAGCCCGAGATCGCCAGCCAGGATAATGACGAGGCGTTCGACGACCGTTCGGTCCGGCTGGAAACCACCTTCGGCGGGGCCGGCGTCGTGTCGGGAGACCTGACGCCGGAATGCGCGGCGGTGGTGGCCAAGGTGCTGGACGCGCTGTCCGCCCCGGGCGGGGAGGAAGACGACCGCAGCCAGGCCCAGCGATATCACGACGCGCTCCAGGAAGCCATGCAGCGGCTGGTCACGGCCAACTTGGTGCCGGAGCGGGCCGGCCAGCCGGTCAAAGTCTGGGCACACATCACGCTGGCCGACCTGATGCACCTGGACGGGAGTTCGGCCCTGCTGGACGAGTGGACCACTCAGGTCCGCGCCCGGTGGGCCGGGCGCCGCGCCGCTGCTTCCGAAGGCGGCGGGGACGGCGGTCTCTGGCTCGACGGCGACGCCGCCGAGGCGATCGGATGTGACGCGTCCATGGCCCCGATCGTGACCGGCGATGCCAACCCGGACGCCCTGGACGACCTAGTCCGCCTCTGCGTCGAACTGGACCGGCTCCGTCGCGACGGCGATCCCCGGCCGGATACCACCCAGGCCTGGGCCGCGATCGAGCGAGCCGTCATCGGTAAGGCCGTGGACCTCCTGTCTGGCCCCGGCGGCCTGGCGAGCTTCCTCCGCCGCCGCCAGCTCAGCGGCGCCCGCCTGGCCGGGCCGAGCCTGCCGCTGGACATCGGCTACTCCGAGACCATCCCGCCCGGGATCCGCAAGGCGGTCATCCTGCGCGACCAGCACTGCCGGTTCCCCGGCTGTCACCAGCCCGCCTGCGTCTGCCAGGTCCACCACGTCAAGCACAAGAAGAACGGCGGCGAGACCAGCACCACAGAGTGTGTCCTGTTGTGCCGGTTCCACCATCTGATCGTCATCCACAGATGGGACTGGAGCCTCGTCCTGAACCGCGACGGGACGACGTCCGCGTGGAACAAGGACCGGACCAAGATCCTGCACAGCCACGGGCCCCCGGTCCGGCCGGGGTAACAGCCCCGGGCCGGTCAGCCCCGCTTGAGGCTGCCGATGCTGAGGGATCCACTCACGGGCTCTTGCCCCTCTTCCTCCGCCTCGCGCACGTACGTAGCCGGGTCCTTGTCCACGGCGGGGACCCCGGCGAAGTTCCGCGCTTCGTAGGCGGCAAACGCGACCGCGAGCTGATGGCGG
>DAIOWL010000947.1:0-3168 GCA_036758545.1 Streptosporangiaceae bacterium
GGTCCAGGATCTCGACGATGGTGACGTCGGCGCCGAAGTCGCGGTACATGCTGGCAAACTCCGCCCCCACCGCGCCGCTGCCCAGCACGATCAGCGAGCCCGGGGGTTCTGCGGCGCTGGTGGTCACGTCGTCGCTGGAAAGGATCTGGTTCCCGTCGATGTCCAGCCCGGGCAGCGTGGCGACGGCCGAGCCGGTGGCGATGAGCACGTAGGACGCGGAAAGCTCCTGCTCTCCGTCCGGGCCTGTGACCCGGATCCGCTTCGGCGCGGCGAAGCTGCCGGTGCCCCGGTACACCTTGATCTTGTTCTTCTTCATCAGGGCCGCCAGACCGCGCCGGAGCTGGTCGACCACCTGGTCCTTGCGCTTGGCGGCTCGGGCATAGTCGAGCTTCACCTTGCCGGCCTTGACCCCGAAGCCGTCGCCGGTACGGGCCTCGTGCAGCCGGGCCGCGGTCTCCAGCAGCGCCTTGGTCGGGATGCAGCCGAGGTTCAGGCAGGTGCCGCCGAGGTGTTCGCTGCGTTCGACCAGCGCCACGCGCATCCCGAGCTGGCTGGCCCGGATCGCCGGGATGTAGCCGCCGTTCCCGCTGCCGATGACAACGAGGTCGAACTCAGTCGTGTTATCCGTCATGATCGTTTCCTGGTTCGGTACGGTTCCTACACGGTCAGCAGCAGCGGGTGCTCCAGCAGCCGCTTGACCTCGGTCAGGTAGCGGGCGTTTTCCGCGCCGTTGACGACCCGGTGGTCGGAGCCGACCGTCAGCTTGAGCACGCTGCGCGGTACGACGGCACCGGTCGCGTCGAAGTCCGGGCGCCGGGCCACCGCGCTCACCGCCACGATCGACACCGAGGGCGGGTTGACGATCGCGGTGAAGCTCTCCACCCCGTACATGCCCATGTTCGACACGGTGAACGTGCCGCCCTGGTACTCGTCCGGGCGCAGCTTGCCCGACCGCGCCCGCGCCGCCAGCTCCCTGGCCTCGGTCGAGATGGCGGACAGGGTCCGCTCGACCGCGTTCCGGATCACCGGGGTGATCAGGCCGTCCTCCAGGGCGACGGCCATGGCCAGGTCCACCCGCTGGTGCAGCTCGATGCCGTCGGAGGTCCACCAGGAGTTGAGCTTGGGGAACGTGCGCAGCGCCAGCGCGCACGCCTTCATCACGAAGTCGTTGATCGACAGCCTGACCGGGCCGTCGGCCGGGCCGGCCGGCCCCGAGTCGTCTCCCGAGCCGTCTGCCGTCCCGTCCGCCAGCGCCTCGTTGAGCCGCCCGCGCAGCGCCAGCAGCTCGTCCACGTGGACTTCTATGGTCGCGTAGTGGTGCGGTGCCTGCCAGGCCTGCTGCATACGCTCGCCGACCACCCGCTGGGTCTTCGACAGCGGAGACAGCTCGGTCCCGGCGGTGCCGCTCGGCGCGGGAGCGGTCACCGGAGCGGGGGCGGAGCCGTCTCCCGCCCGGGCCGCATCCGCGGGGGCCTGCGCGCTCGGCTCCGGCGCGCCTTTTTCCGTACTCTCCATCGCGGCGCGCACATCCCGCTCGACGATGCGGCCGTCGGGCCCGCTGCCGGAGATCCCGGCCAGCTCGATGCCGTGTTCCCGCGCCAGCCGCCGGACGATCGGCGAGGCCCGGACCCGCCCGTCGGCGGGGCGCTCCGGGCTGGAGGTCGCTGCCTGCCGCCCCTCGCCCTCCCGCGTCCGAGTCCTCTGCTCCCCGGACTCCGCAGTGGTCTCCGCGGCCTCGGTTTCCGCGGCCCCGGTTTCTCCGGTCTCGGTTTCCGCGGTCCCGGTTTCTCCGGCCCCGGTTTCCGCGGTCTCCCGCCCGTCGGCGCTGTCCGCGGTCTCCTCCTCCTCCTCCTCCTCCTCCTCGCGCGCCTTGTCCGGTGCCGCGTCGGGTGCCTCGCCGTCGGCGGAGATCACCGCGATCGTCTCCCCGACCGCCACTTCGTCGCCCTCGCCTGCGATGAGCCGGGTCAGCACGCCGGCATCCTCGGCCTCCAGCTCCATCGTGGCCTTGTCGGTCTCGATCTCAGCGAGGGCGTCCCCGACCTCGACCTGGTCGCCCTCGTGCTTGAGCCAGGAGGCGAGAGTCCCGGCCTCCATCGCGTCGCCCATCTTGGGCATGATCACCTCGGGCATGGTCACCCCTCTTTTCGGTAGAGCACCCGGCGCGCCGCCGCCACGACCTGGTCCGCGCTCGGGAAGGCGGCGATCTCGAGATTGCGCGCATACGGCGCGGGGACCTCCGCCCCGCTCACCCGCTCGACCGGGGCGTCGAGGTCGTCGAACGCCCGGTCCTGGATGATCGCCGCCACCTCGCTGGCCACCCCGAACCAGCGCCATTGTTCCTGCACCGCTACCGCGCGGTGGGTTTTGCGAACGGAGGCGACGACGGTCTCCTCGTCCAGGGGGCGCAGGCTGCGCAGGTCGATGACTTCGGCTTCGATGCCGTCTTCGGCTAGCTGCTCGGCCGCGGTCAGGCATAGGGCCACCTGCCGGCCGTAGGAGACCAGCGTGACGTCCCCACCTTCTCGGGCGATCCGGGCCTGGCCGAACGGGACGGCGTTGTCGCCCTCGGTGACCTCGCCCTTGGTCCCGTATAGTGCGCCGGCCTCGAGGAAGATCACGCAGTTGTCGTCCCGGACTGCGGTGAGCATCATCCCCTTGGCGTCGTTCGGGGTCACCGGGGCCACTACCTTCAGGCCGGGGAAGTGCCCGTAGAACGACTCCAGGGAGTGGGTGTGCTGGGCGGAGAGCTGCACGCCCCCGCCGTTGGGCCCGCGTATCACCAGCGGGACCTTGACCTGCCCGCCGGAGAAGTACCGGGCCTTGGCCGCGTTCTGGATGATCTGGTCGGCCGCCAGGAAGGAGAAGTTCCAGGTCATCACCTCGACGATGGGCCGCAGGCCGGTCATCGCCATGCCGATGGCGGCCCCGATGAACCCGCCCTCGCTGATCGGGGTGTCGATCACCCGGTGCGGGCCGTACCGGTCGTAGAAACCGTCGGTGATCAGGTGGGTGCCGCCGTAGACGCCGATGTCCTCGCCCATGAGCACGACGTTCTCGTCCCGGTCGAGCTCACCGACTAGAGCCTCCCGCAGCGCCTCCCGGTAGGTCTTCACCTCCGCCATCAGCGGCCCTCCTCATCCGTGGGCTCCGCGGGCTTGGCCAGGT
>DAIOWL010000948.1:0-1462 GCA_036758545.1 Streptosporangiaceae bacterium
GTAGCCGGGGCGTTCACCCTGGACGGCCGGGGCGGCTGGTTCGTGGACGGGATCGACGGCGATCACGGCAACGTGCTCGGCATCTCGCTGCCGCTGCTGCGGCGGCTGCTGGCCGACCTTGGGTTCGGCGTGACCGAGCTGTGGGCCTGACGCGCGCACTACCCTGTAAGGGGACGCGCGAGACGAAATCCAACGGACCGGACGGATGCATGGAACCCGAACCTACCGTGCTGGACAGCCTGCGCAAGGCCGTCGAGGCGATGCCCGACGACGTGCCCCTTCGCCTGCACCTGGCGACGATGCTGCTGCAGGCCGGCCAGCGGGACGAGGCGGTCAGGCAGCTCGGCGCGGTCCTTCAGCGCGACCCGGGCAACGCCCAGGCCCTCGGCCTGCTGCAGGGTCCGGCCGCTGATTCCCCCGTCATTTCTCCCGAACGGGCCGGGTCGCCCGCTGCACCGCCGGTATCCCACGCCACCCCGGCGGGCGCGGACCCGGGCAAGACGTCGCACTATGACTGGTCGCAGGCCGAGGACGAGCTGCGCGACGTGCTGCCCGCGATGTTCGTCGGCGGCGGGGAGACCGAGGATTCCGCCTCGGCGGGCATCGACGAAGCGGACGCCTACGACGCGGAGCAGGCCGGCCTGACGCTCGCCGACGTGGCCGGGATGACCGAGGTGAAGCAGCGCCTGGAGGCGGCCTTCCTGGCCCCGATGCGCAACCCGGAGCTGCGCCGGCTCTACGGCAAGTCGCTGCGCGGCGGGCTGCTGCTCTACGGGCCGCCGGGCTGCGGCAAGACGTTCATCGCCCGCGCGGTGGCGGGCGAGCTCGGCGCCCGGTTCATCGCGGTATCGTTCGCCGACATCATCGACATGTTCGTCGGGCAGAGCGAGCGCAACATCCACGAGCTGTTCGAGATCGCCCGGCGGAACGCGCCCTGCGTGCTGTTCCTCGACGAGGTGGACGCGATCGGGCAGAAGCGGTCCCAGCTGCGGAACACGCCGATGCGCAGCGCCGTCAACCAGCTGCTGCTCGAGCTGGACGACATCTCGGGCAACAACGACGGCGTGTTCCTGCTGGCAGCCACCAACCACCCGTGGGACGTGGACAGCGCGCTGCGGCGCCCCGGCCGGTTCGACCGGACCCTGCTCGTGCTCCCGCCGGACGCCGCCGCGCGCGAGGGCGTGTTCCGCTACCACCTCAAGGACCGTCCGGTCGCGGGCATCGACCTGGCCCGGCTGGCCGGGCAGACCGACGGGTACTCCGGCGCCGACATCGCGCACATCTGCGAGACGGCGGCCGAACGGGCCCTGATGGATTCGGTCCGCCTCAGCGAGCCGCGGATGATCGGCCCTGGTGACCTCGAGGCCGCGATCGGCGAGGTCAGGCCGTCGCTGGGCGCGTGGTTCGACACGGCCCGCAACGTGGCGCTGTTCGCCAACGAGAACGGGAGCTACGACGACCT
>DAIOWL010000948.1:1562-3166 GCA_036758545.1 Streptosporangiaceae bacterium
AGGAGCTGGCCCGGGCCTCGGCGATGCTCGACGTCAGGCGCTTCGACGAGGCCTCGGCGCTGCTGGCGCGGGTGGTTTCGGCCGAACCGGAGAGCAGCCGGGCCTGGTGCCTGATGGCCCGGGCGCACCTGGGCGCGGAACGCTACACCGAGGCGATCAGCGCGGCCAACCGGGCGGTGTCCCTCGACCCGGCCGACGAGTGGCCGCACCGGCTGGCCAGCAACGCCCTGGTCCACCTGGGCAACTTCCCGGACGCGCTGCGGGCGGCGGACGAGGCGTGCCGCCTTGCGCCCGGCTACTGGCAGACGCACGTATGCGTGGCGCAGGCCGCGCTGGCCGGGCAGCGCCCGGGTGTCGCGGCCGAGGCCGCGTCCCGGGCCCGCGCGCTGGCCCCGAACGAGCCCGACGTGCACTTCCTGTCCGGCAAGGTGAGCCTGGCCCGTGGTCAGCTGACGGAGGCCCGCGAGCATCAGGAGCAGGCCCTGGCCTTGGACCCGGCGCACAGCGGCGCGATGAACGAGCTCGGCCGGATCAGGCTCAGGCGGCACGATACGCCCGGCGCGATCAGGCACTTCATCAGCGCCGCCCGGGCCACGCCGGAGGAGCGCATCTACAGCAGGAACATCGACGTGGTGCTGCTGCGCACGGTGTCGAGGACGATCTACGTGTTCACGCTGGTCGCGCTGATCCTGATCTGGATTCCCGCGGTCACCCACCTGGACCGGCTGCCGTTCGTGATCGCGCTCGGCATGGCGGCCGGAATCACCGCGGCCAGTTTCGCCTGGATCGTGCTGCGGATGCCACGCGAGGCGCGCCAGCTGGTCCGCCGGACGCTGCGCGCTCCCCGGGTCGCGGCGGCGCTGGCCCTGGCGGCGGGCGGGGTGGCGGTGGCGTTCGGCCTGGTCGCGTTCACTCCGGCGGCCGATCTGACCGGGGTCCTGCCGGTCGCGGTGGTGATCACGGTGGCGGCGAGGCTGGCCGCCTTCGCCGCGCTCCGGGGGGCGGCACGAAAGCACTTAGGGGTCGTCCGGCTGGCTGTCCGCCCAGGTGACCTGGCGGACCGACCGCAAGGTCAGCATCGTCGCGCTGCTCAGCAGGCCGTAAACGGCTCCCACGCCGAAGATCGCGGCCGGCCCGAACGCGGCAGCCAGCGGCCCGTCGATCGCGTACCCGATCACGCCGACGCCGTAAGCGGGGAAGATGCTGAGCGCGCTGACCCGGGCGAGCAGCTCCGGCGGCACCTGCTGCTGCAGGGTCGTGCCGTAGAAGGTGCCGACGACGGCCGAGCCCGCGCCGCAGCAGAACGCGGCGGCGGCCACCCACACGGCGGAGGCGTGCAGGGCCATCGGGACGTCCGGCAGTGCGTAGCAGAACGTGCCGATGGTCGCGACTACGATCGGCCGACGGGGGCGGCGGCCGAGGCACAGCAGGCCGGCCGCGATCGCCCCCGCGCCCTGCACCCCCATGATCGCGCCCCACACCGCGGCGCCGCCCAGGTAAGCCCGGCCCATGACCGGCCCGAGCAGCATCCAGGGCGCCCAGGTGATCAGGTTGAAGAAGGCGAACTGCACGGTCGTAGCCCACAGCCAGGTCCGGGACCGGAA
>DAIOWL010000949.1:0-1410 GCA_036758545.1 Streptosporangiaceae bacterium
CGGGTGCGCCGCCAGGGACTCGAACCCCGAACCCGCGGATTAAGAGTCCGCTGCTCTGCCAGTTGAGCTAGCGGCGCATTCAGAACGCTGTGATCGTAGCAGCTACCGGCGGCGCATTGCGAATCGCTCCGGCCTCAGGGCGGGCGCCGGCCGGCCACGGCGCCAAGGTCCCGGGACGTTCGGAAGAAAAGATCCAAAGCACCAATATTCCGAACGGCCTGCGGTAGCTGTCTCGGGCAAGGGTCTGCGCTACTGGGCTGTCGCCATTACCCTTGTGCGCTGAACCGCGCGCGAGATGCGGACGTGACAGACGTAAGAGACGCTAGGGCAGAGCGGGGTATTAGCGGGTGACGAACTCATGACCAGCCGTGACGTAGTCGAGGCAGGATCAGTGTCCGGACCACCGCAGGCCCCGCGGCCCCCGCAGCGCCCCGCGCCGGAAAGGGCCGCGACAGGAACCCGACTGGCCTGGCTCGACGTGCTGCGCGGGCTGGCCGCGCTCGCCGTGGTCTTCGATCACATCAGTTACTACGTGCTCCAGCACGTGCGGCACATCATCTACCAGTGGTTCGACCCGGGTAACTACGGCGTCTTCGTCTTCTTCATCATCAGCGGGTACATCGTGCCCGCCTCGCTGGAGCGCAAGGGCAGCGTGCGGACCTTCTGGGTGAGCAGGCTGTTCCGGCTGTACCCGCTGTACCTGCTGGCCGTGGGCATCGCGGTGGCGCTCTACTTCGCGCACTTCGGGTCGATACGCGGCGAGAACTCGGACCCGGCGACCTCGGTCCTGTCCCAGCTGCTGATGATGTCGAACGTGCTGGACGGCAAGAACCTGCCCAACGTGGTCTGGTCGCTGTCCTACGAGATGGTCTTCTACCTGCTGCTCACCGCCTTGTTCATCGCCCGGGTGCACAAGCGCAGCAGCCGGTACGCACTGGGCTTCGCGGTCGCCGCGGTCGTCATCGGCGGACTGCTGCCGCGGGCCTTCTTCACCAGCAACGTGGCCACGCCGAGGCTTATCGCGCTGGTGGCGGACCTGGTCGTGATCGCCGGGCTGGCCTTCGCGGTCGTGTCGCGCGGCATCTCGCGGCTGCTCGGCGCGGCGCTCGCCGCGGTCGTGGGGATCACGTTGCTCGCCTTCAACGGCGGCTGGATCTGGCCCTGGGAGGCCCTGTCGATCCTCGCCCTGATGTTCACCGGGACCATGCTCTACCGGGCCGAACAGGGCCAGTACCCGTGGCCCCGGGCCATCGCGATCGGGGTGACCGTATTCGGGCTCGCCATCGCCGCCGGCCTGTGGCACAGCCGGGCCTGGGGTTTGCCGGCGCACGCCGAACTGCTCTGGTCCCGCCGCTGGGTCTCCGCGTTCATGCTGGCCGGCCTGACGTTCGCGGCCGGGCTGGCGTTCCG
>DAIOWL010000949.1:1510-3162 GCA_036758545.1 Streptosporangiaceae bacterium
CCGCGCCGTACCGCATCCTGGTGTCATGGCCCTTCCATCAGCGGCTGAGCTGCCGTCCCCGCGCGAACCCGGCGCTCCGTACCGGGTCTGCCTGGTCTGCCTGGGCAACATCTGCCGGTCGCCGATGGCCGAGACCGTGCTGCGCGCCGCGCTGGCCGCGGCCGGCCTGGACGGCGCGGTCGTGGTGGACAGCGCGGGGACCGGGGACTGGCACGTCGGTGACGCGATGGATCCGGGAGCCCGGTCCGCGCTGGCCAGCCGGGGCCACGACGGCTCCGCGCACCGGGCCCGCCAGTTCGAGCCGTCCTGGCTGTCCCGGTATGACCTGATCCTCGCCATGGACACCCGGAACCTCGTGGACCTGCGCCGGATGGCCCGGGGCGAGGACAGGGACCGGATCCGGCTGTTCGGCGCGGCGGGCGGGCTCGGCGAGACCAGCGACATCCCGGATCCCTGGGGCGGCGGCCCGGACGAGTTCGGCCACGTGCTCGACCTGCTCGGCGCGGCCGCGCCGGTCATCGCCGCCCGGCTGGCCCGGTTGCTCGAGACTGCCGGGTGAGCCTGTCGGTCGCCCGCCGGATCGCGCGGCAGACCGGCCTGGTCGTGCGCGAGGCGCGTGTCGTCGGTTCCCAGCACGGTTACCAGCACCTGATCATCGCCCTGCCCGGCGGGCAGCGCGCGTTCGCCAAGGTGGCCGCGGAGCAGGAGGCGGTCCCGGCGGAGATGGGCGCCGCGTTCGCGGCCGAGGCGAACGGCCTGCGCTGGCTGGCCGAGGCGGACGCCGTCCCGGTGCCCGAGGTGCTGGCCGTGACCGAGACCGCGCTCGTCATCTCGATGATCCCGCCCGGGCACCCCACGCCGTCGGCCGCGTTCGGGTTCGGCGCTGAACTCGCCCGTTTGCACGCCGCCGGGGCCGCGGACTTCGGCGCCCCATGGCGGGGGTTCATTGCCAGCCTGCCGCTGGACAACACGCCGGACGGGACCGGATGGCCGCACTGGTACGCCAGCCGCAGGCTGCTGCCCTATCTTGAGATGGCGGTGGACGCCGGCGCGCTGCGGCCCGAGGACGGGCGGCTGGTCGAGGCGGTGACGGACCGGATCGAATCGCTGGCCGGGCCGCCCGAGCCGCCGAGCCGCATTCACGGCGACTGCTGGGCCGGGAACGTGCTCTGGTCCGGCGACCGGGGCTGGCTCATCGACCCGGCCGCCCACGGCGGCCACCGCGAGACCGACCTGGCCATGCTGGACCTGTTCGGCGCGCCCCACCTGGACCGCATCCTGGCCGGCTACAACGACACGGCGCCGCTGGCGGCGGGCTGGCGGGGCAGGATCCCGCTGCACCAGCTGCATCCGCTGCTGGTGCACGCGTGCCTGTTCGGCTCCTCGTACCGGGAGGGCGTGGTTTCCGCGGCCCGTTCGGCCCTGTCGGCCTAGTTCCCAGCCGTCTGCCGCGAGTTCCGGTACCCGCCTGTGCCAAACCCATACAATTGGTCCCCATTGGGGCGACAGATCAGGAAACTGTAGTCGGGGACACCTGGGGAAGATGGCAACATCGTGAGCGGAAGTGACGGCCGTTCGGCTGGGGATTACGGGGACCAGGCCAGCCCGGGCGGGATCCCGCCGAGCTTCGGCGCCTCCTCACCGCCGCCACC
>DAIOWL010000950.1:0-3160 GCA_036758545.1 Streptosporangiaceae bacterium
GCGGGATGGATGGCTTGCCGATAATGCGTGATACTCTGCCTGCAAGACACGATATGACGTGAGTATCGTGCTAGGGGATCGAAGGGCAGGAATCCGGATGTCCGCGTCGACTCAGAGTGACCAGGACCTTTCCCGGCGGGAGGAGATGACCGTCTCCAGCGCCGCCATGTCGGCCGCGCCGTGGGGCGCCGCCACCGTGACCGGCGGTGTCGTCGCACTCGGCGACCTGGGCCTGCACGTTATGGGCGGGCACATCGGCCTGAGCGCGCTGAGCGGTTCAGTGGCCTTCGGGGCGGTCGCCTTCTTCGTGGTGGCGGCGGCCGGCGCCCTGTGGCGCGCCCGGCCGAGCCGGGCGATCCGCTGGGCCAGGAGCAATCCGTGGCGGTTCGCGGTGCTGCCCGCGCTCGCCTGCGCCGCCGTCGCGCTGGTGCTGTCCGTGGTCACCGGGGGCGGCATCATCACGCCGGTGCTCAGCGGCCTCTGGCACGGCGGAATTACCTTCGGGCTGGTGGGCGCGGCCGGCGTCATCAGCAAGTCGAGGAAGCAGGAGGCCTAGCCTCCGGCGGTGGCGAGCGCCATGCCTTTGTGCAGGTCGGCGAGGGTTACCTTACCGAAGACGCGGTCCACGATCTGGTGCCTCGCGTTGAGGAAGAAGGTCTGCGGGAGCGCGCTGACGCCAAACGCCGTCCCCACGCCGAAGTGCGGGTCCCATCCCACGGGATAGCTGACGCTGTTGGCGCGGGTGAAGGCCGTCGCGTTGGCGACGGTGTCGTTCTCGTCCATGCCGACCAGCGCCATCTTGCCCTTCTCGCCCCGGTAGAAACTGGCCAGCAGCGGGGTCTCGACCTTGCAGGGAACGCACCAGGACGCGAAGAAGTTGACGATGAGGGGCTGGCCCCGGTACTTGCTGAGCGTGATCTGCTGCCCGGAGTCGTCCCCGAGCACCGGAAGGCTGAACGCGGGCGCCGCCACCACGGCGGGCCGCGCGGGCTGACCCGAGGCCGAGCCGATCACGCCGATCGCGGTCAGCGACCCGGCCACGCAGACGGCGATGACGGCGGACAGCACCTTGTGCCTGAGCGCCGCCCGTCCGACCTCGCGCGCCGCGCTCCTCCACGTCAGCTGTCCCATGCCGCGCTTCACCTTCTCCGTCGTGGGCCCCTGGCCCTGCTCCGCGTCCCGTCCGGCAGGCGGCACCGTCAGGGCTTGCGTGCCAGTCTGCCATTGGCGGCACCTGCCTCGGCGGGCGTCCCTGGTGCCGCCCCCGGCATGAGCTCCAATGGCCCGGCTTGGGCGGGGAGCAGCAGCTCGAACTCGCTGCCCTGACCGGGGGTGCTCTGCGCCAGGACGTCACCGCCGTGCGCCCGGGCGACGGCGCTCACCAGCGCCAGCCCGAGGCCGGTGCCCCGGGACGGGCCGCTGTCACCGCTGCGGAACCGGTCGAAGACGTGCCGCAGCAGGTCGGCCGGGATGCCCTGGCCGGTGTCTGCGACGATCAAGCGAACCGGCAGCCCGTATCCCACCGCCACCACGGACAGCTTGATGACGTCCCCGCTGGTGGTGTGCCGGACCGCGTTCTCCAGCAAGGCGTCGACAGCCAGGCCGAGCCGCTCCCGATCGGCCTGCACGGTGACCTTGTCCAGTCGGCCGAGCTGCCAGCGGCGATCGGCGGTGGGCTGCCACCGGCGCAGGATCTCCATGATGAAGCCGTCCAGCTCGACCGCCTCGGTCTGGAGGAACTCCGGTCCCTCGGCGGCCGCGATGACCAGCAGTCGTTCGGCGATCCGCCGGAGCCGGTTCAGTTCGCCCAGTACGACCTCGATGTCGTGCGTCTCCTGGCTACCGGTCAGGCCGTCGGCCAGGAGCTCGGCGTGGCCGAGAGCGATGGTGATCGGCGTGCGGAGCTGGTGCGAGGCGTCCTGCAGGAACCGCCGCTGGGTGGCGAGCAGCCGGGCGTTCTCCTCGCCGAACCGGCGCGACTCCTGCTCCGCGGTGAGCTTGCGCCGGGCGTGCCACACCATGGCCACGAACATGGCCGCCATCAGCGGAACCTCGGTCAGCTCCGCGGCCGGCTCGGACCCGCGCGACACGTCGTGGCCGATGGCCGCGGCGGTGGTCGCCATGACCACGCCCAGCACCACCAGCGTGGGCCGGGGTGCCCACGTGCGGAACCCGTACACCAGCGTGAAGCTGATCCAGATGAAGTGGAAGGGGACGGTCTCCCAGCCGGCGACCGCGAAGATCGCGACGAGGTTGAGGGCGGAGAACACCGCCCAGACGGTGTCGAGCAACGCCGGACGGAACGGCCAGTTCAGCCTGACGACGACCCCGCCGAGCCCGGCGAGGCGCCCGGCGAGGCCGGCATCAGCCGTCGCCGAGCTGGTAGCCCTCACCGCGCACCGTCTTGATCAGGCTGAAGCCGAGCTTGGACCGTAGCCGCCGCACGCACACGTCGACCACGTTGGAGCCCGGGTCGAAGTGGTACCCCCACACGCTGGCCAGCAGCCTGCCCTTGGGCACCGACTGGCCGAAGTGCTCCGCCAGCTCGCGCAGCAGCAGGAACTCCAGCCGGGTCAGCGGCACCGGTCCGTGCCCGATATCGGCGACCAGCCGCGCCACGTCCAGCGTCAGGTTCCCGACCCGGATGATCTCCCCGGCCGTCTCGCCGGGCCGCGTCTCGCCGCGCAGGTGGGCGTCCTCGCGCAGCCGGACCCGGATCCGCACCAGTAGTTCGGCTAGCGAGAACGGCTTGGTCAGGTAGTCCCGGGCGCCGCGCTCCAGGCAGTTGACCTTGGTGGCCACGTCGGCCACGCAGGAAAGCACCATCACCGTCTGGTCCGGCCGGGCGCAGAGCAACTGGTCCAGCACGTTGCAGCCGTCCATGTCCGGCATCACCAGGTCCAGGATGACCAGGTCGTAGTGCTCGTCCAGGGCGTGCCGCAAACCTTCGGAGCCGCTGCCGGCGAAACCGATCAGGTAGCCGGCCGCGGTCAGGGCGCGGCCGATGAAGGAGCGGATGTTGGGCTCGTCGTCGACGACGAGGATCCGCCTGGCCTTCTCGGCCCCGGGTACCCCGTCAGCTCCGTGGACACCCCTGGCGGCGGGGCCTGTGCCCGCGGCCGGCAATGGATGAGCCGGGACCGGCCCGGTCGTGCGCGGC
>DAIOWL010000951.1:0-3155 GCA_036758545.1 Streptosporangiaceae bacterium
GCGAACCGGGGGCAGGTCACGGCCGCAGTCGAGCCGAACGGGCTCCGGCAGGTCGAGGTACTGCGTCTCGACAGTGCCTACGCTGCCGGCGGGGCCGGCCGCGAGCGTCGAGGCTGGCTCCGCCATGGCGGCTATCTTAGCTGGTCTCGCTGGTCGAATTGTCTAGCGATTCTATAGGAAAGAGCGGGCGTCCGGATCATGCGGTTAGCGTGGCTAGCTGCATCTCGAAGATCTGGTCGGGATCGATGCTCATGGATGCGTAGTTCCCGGCGATCTCGAGGCTGACGAAGCCGTGCAGGCGGCTCCAGGCGAGCAGGGCGCGCAGGGCGGTCGCCGGGTCGGCCTCGAGGCCGTGCTTGCGGGCCCAGGCCGAGAGCTGGGAGGCGAGCGGCGGCCCGGGCAGGAGGGCCGCGGGGTCGCCGAGCCCGTCCAGGACTTCGATCAGCACGGCCATGGACGCCTGCGCCGCCTCCACGAGCCGCAGCGCGTGGGCGTCGTAGCCGGGCAGCGGCGGCCCGTACAGCAGCCGGTACCGGTGCGGCTGGGCTAGGGCCCAGGACCGGTAGGCGCGTCCGACCTCATCCAGCCGGGCGCGCGCGCCGCGGTCTGGTGCGCGACCGGCGGCGGCGCCCAATGCGTCGGCCAGGTCGTGGTAGGCGTCGATGGTCAGCTCGGTGAGCAGTTCGTCGCGGCTGGCGAAGTAGCGGTACAGCGCCGGCCCGGACATTCCGAGCTGCTTACCGATCGCCGAGATCGACACGGCGGCCGGCCCTGACTCCGCGAGCTGGCGCAGCGCCGCCTGCTTGACCTCGTGGCGCACGTGAGCCCGGTACCGCTCGCGCATCGGCGGCGGCCCGGGTGCTGGCATGGCTGGCACGAATCCTCCGTCCGGAGTTGACAGGCCCCGAGTTGACAAGCACAGCGTAACAGGTACATTCTTTTGTTAGAGAGTGTAACTAAAAATACAGCCCATAACTAAGCGGAAGGAACCGCCATGTCCAGCACAGCCAACGCCGCGCTCGCCGAACCGTGGAAAGACCTCTGGAACGGCAACCTCAGCCTGACCGAGAAGATCATCGCCGAGGACTTCCTCGCCCATGCGGCCCCGCTGACCGGGATGGGAACCGACCAGGTCCGCGGCCGCGAGGCCCTCAACGGGTGGGTCAGCGGCATCCACGCGGTCCTGGCCGACCTGGCCTTCGCCATCGAGGTCGGGCCGATCACCGATGAGGAGTACATGGTCGTGCGGTGGAAGGCACGCGGAACCTACCGCGGCGGCTTTCCCGGCGCGTCGCCCGAGGCGGCGGGCCGTGAGGTCACCTTCACCGGCACCGATACCCTGCGCATCGGCGACGGCATGCTCGCCGAGTACTGGGCCAACGCGGACAGCCTGCTGTTCTTCCAGCAGCTCGGCGTCCGGGAGGTGCCCGCCCTGGGAGGGTACGGATCATGACATCACCAGCTAGCCCCGTGCTGGTGACCGGTGCGACCGGCAACACCGGACAAGCCGTCGTGCAGACCCTGGCCCGCAGCGGGGTACCGGTGCGGGCCATGGTGCGGGCCGAGGCCGACCGCGGCAAGCTGCCCGCCGACGTTGAGGTGGCCGTCGCCGACTTCGACGATCCGGCATCCATCGCCGCGGCGCTGCGGGGCGCCGGACGGGCCTACCTGGTCACCCCGTCATCAGAGCGCGCCGAGGCGCAGCAGCGGCGCTTCGCCAACCTTGCCGTCCAGGCCGGCGTCGGTCACCTGGTCGTGCTCTCCCAACTGAGCGCCGATGAGCAGTCGCCAGTACGGTTCCTGCGCTACCACGCCGCGGTCGAGCGGCACATCCGGGACCTAGGCACCGGCTACACGTTCCTGCGGCCCAACCTGTTCTTCCAGGGACTGCTGGCATTCGCCGGCACGATCGCCGCCGACGGCCGGTTCTTCGCTCCAATCGGCGACGCCGTGATCAGCGCGGTGGACGTCCGCGACATCGCCGCGGTAGCCGCCGCTGCGCTCACCGAGGCCGGGCATGATGGCGCGACCTACACCGTGACCGGCCCCGCGCCCATCACGCACGCGGACATCGCCGCGGCGCTGACCTCCGCCCTCGGCCGCGACATCACCTTTGTCGACGTGCCACCTGACGCGTTCGCCGAGAGCCTGCAGGGCATCCTGCCGCCCTGGCAGATCCAGGGCCTGCTCGAGGACTACGCGCACTACCGGCGCGGGGAGGCAGCGTCCGTCTCCCCCGCGGTCGCCGAGATCACCGGCAGGCCCCCAACCGACGTCATGCATTTCGCCCGCGACTACGCCCAGGCGTTCGCCGCCTGAGAGCGGCGGCAGGCCGCGTCCCTTCCCGGCACCGGACCCGCACCGCCTGCTGATGGCAGGATGTCGGCATGGCCGCCTCTGATCAGAAAGCCGACCTTCACCGCTACCTGCAAGATGGGCGGGACGCGCTGGTCTGGAAGCTGGAGGGCCTGTCCGAGTACGACATCCGCCGTCCTCTGGTCGCGACCGGCACCAACCTGCTTGGCCTGGTCAAGCACCTGGCCGGCGTCGAGATGGGGTCCTTCGGTGATACGTTCGGCCGCCCCTGCCCTGATCAGCTGGCCTGGGACGAAGCTGATCCGAACTCGGACATGTTCGCGGCGCCGGGCGAATCACGCGACTTCATCACCGGCCTGTACCGGCGGGCCTGGGCGCACGCCGACGCCACGATCGAGATACTGCCGCTTGATGCCATCGGTCACGTGCCGTGGTGGCCAGCCGACCGGAACGAGGTGACGCTGCATCACATCCTGGTCCGCGTGGCCACCGAAACGAGCCGGCACGCCGGGCACGCCGACATCATCCGCGAGCTCATCGACGGGGCGGCCGGCCTGACGGCCGGCCGGCCCAGCCTCGCGCCCGGCGACCAGGCCTGGTGGCAAGCTCACCATGACCGCGTCGAACGTACCGCCCGGGAAGCGACCACAGGCAGCAGCGGACGATGGTGAGGCTCGCGAGCTCGAGCTCATGTCCGCGAAGACCACGCGCACTGGCGTACAGGCCTGCCGCTACCACCCGGAATCCGCATCACCGCCGCCGACGTCATAGCAGCCTGCACAATCAACGCTTGCGTGCCCGGGCCCGTCCTGGGGTGATGGGGCCCTTGCCCCCATGTT
>DAIOWL010000952.1:0-3146 GCA_036758545.1 Streptosporangiaceae bacterium
CGCGATCACCGCGTCCCGGTCCCGGCTCCCGTCCAGCAGGGCGAGCACGGCCGCCGTCTGCCCGAGCCCGCCTACCGCGACCGCCCGCCGCGGATCCACCCCGAACTGCAGCGTCTCCCGGTCCCGCCACACCGGCAGCAGCCCGGCCTTCAGCGCTGGCCTCATGGCCACATGCTGACACCACGGTGTGACATTTACGGCGTGGACGTCCGGTCAGCGCGCGCTGCCGCCCAGCGGGTGCGGCGAGACGCGGACCGGCCGGGGGGCAAGACCGTTCCACGACGCCTCGCGGATCGCCCGCATGGCGAGTTTCCTGGTGGCGTGGTCCATCCGGTCGATGAACAAGATGGCGTCGAGATGGTCGGTTTCGTGCTGCAGGCAGCGGGCCAGCGTGGCGCTGCCGACGATCTGCACCGGGTCGCCGCAGTCGGTGAAGCCGCGGGCCACGGTGTTCTGCCGCCGCTTGACGTCGTAGTACAGGCCGGGGAAGGACATGCAGCCCTCCGGCCCGTCCTGCTCCTGCTCGTCGGGGAAGCTCAGCGACGGGTTGACCAGGTAGCCCCGCTCGCCATTCACGCTGTAGGCGAAGACCCGCAGTCCCACCCCGATCTGCGGCGCGGCCAGTCCGGCGCCGCCGGCCTGCCGCAGCGTCTCGGTCAGGTCCTTGACCAGCTGGCGCAGCGACCGGTCGAAGTCCGTCACCGGCTCGGCCTCGGTGAGCAGGATCGGGTCGCCGAACAGCCTGATCGGTCGGATGGCCATAGCCCCCGAGGCTACCGCCGCGCCATGGCGCCTACCGCTGTGGCACCTACGGCCGCGGGTTTTCGTCCTCCCCGTTACTCAGCGTCTCGTTGGAAAGGGGCACCGCGGACAGCACCAGCGCGGTGATCACCGCGGCCAGCGGCAGCACCGGGAAGACGCGCGGCGCGGTCGCCACCAGCAGCCCGCACAGCAAGGCCCCGGTCGCCAGCCCGATCAGCACGCCGAACCTGCGCGTCCGCTGCTGCGTTTCCTGCCCCGGGCGGGCCAGCGAGCTGACCAAACCGGTCAGCGTGCCGGTGAGGAACGTGGTGGACACGTTGCTGAGTCCTAGTTCGTTGACCGCCGTCGACTGCACCCCCATCGTCGCCGCGGTCACCGCGAGCATCACGTACTGCACCGACCCGGCCGGCCGCCCGCCGGTGATCTCCCAGCCGGCGGTGAGCCCGGCCAGCAGCACCAGCTCGGCGAACAGCGACCAGCTCACGTGGGCGGGCAGCACGCTCTCCCGGTTAGCCTCTTTCGGCTTGCCGTGCACCTTGAAGCCGTGCGCGACCCAGGTGCCGCAGGCCACCCCGGCGATGTAGCCCGCGATCGAGACCGTGGTATGGGCGAACAACGACACGGACCTCTCCGCCGCGGCGAGGCCCCAGAACACGATGTTGCCGGTCATGACGCTGGTGAAGACCCCGCCCAGCCGGCTGAAGGCGGCCACGTCGGTGGCCCCGGATCCGAACGTGAGCGCGATCAGGATCAGGGTCACGATCTGCTGTCTTGGCCTGCTGTCCACCCTTAAGGTTCTACACGCACGGACCGCGTCCAGGATGGCGCATCCGGCGCCGCCTCGCCGAGCAGGCCGACCACGACCCGCATGCCCTTCGGGGCCGCCGCGGGCCACGGCGTGTACCCGTCGGTGAGCACGACCGTGACCGCGGGCCTGGGCCGCAGCGCGGCCGCCGCGCCGATGCCCGCGCCCATGTTGGTCCCGCCGCCGCCGATCAGCTCCACCTGGCGGGCCGAACTCACCCGCTGCGCGGGCGCCACCGCGGTGTCGCAGGCCAGCACGCGGACCTGCCGGGCCAGCCCGAGCGCCCGCAGCAGCCCCTCCACCTCGGCCAGCACCATCGCCAGCAGGTCCTCGGTCATGCTGCCCGACGTGTCGCAGACCACGGCCACCTCGGGCACCGGCCGCCGCAAGGCCGGCAGCACGACCGGCCCGGCCACGGCGGACCGGCGCGACGGCCGCCGGTAGGAGTAGTCGACCGCCCCGGAGACCTCGGCGACGGCCCGGCGCAGCTCGGCGGCGAGCACGGCGCGCCAGTTGACCTTCGGGGTGAGGACCTCCTCGGCCCAGCGCAGCAGCCCGGCCGGCACGGTCCCCGGCCGCTGGCCGTGCGCGATCACGTCCTGCGCGACCTGCCGCCGTAGCAGGTCGGCCTGCCAGCGCGGCAGGCCGCCGTCACCCTGGCCCGGTCTAGGGATCCCGTCCACGCCGGATCCGCAGTCAAGCCATGAGCCCGAACGGGCCTGGTTCTCCGCGGCCCCGGCGGCGTGACGGCGGATCATGCCGAAGTACTGCTCGGCCAGCAGCCCGTCCTCGGCCTGCAGATCGCGGGGGAGGACCGGATGGCCGGGCAGCTCAAGCCCGGCCGGTACCAGGTCGTCGTTGATCTCGGCGTCGGCGGCGCGGATCCAGTCGGCGGCCTCGTCCGGCCGCACACCCGTGTCCTGCGCCCGTTCGCCGTGGGTCCGCAGCAGGTGGCAGACGTGGTGGATCAGGACGGATCCCAGCTGCGCCGGGGTCCAGCCCGCGGTCACCTCCGGGTCGGCGTGCATCCGCCAGTTGTCGTCCACGGACAGGGTGCCGCTGCCCCGGTCCTCGATCACCTGCGCGCCGAATACCCCGGTAGCCAGGTAGGGGAACTTCGTCGCGGCCCACAGCCTGGCCGCGGCCAGGCCTTCGATGCCGGTCACGCCTGCAGCAGCCCGGCGTCCCGCAGCACCGGGGCGAACAGGTTGATCTCGGCGGGCAGCGCGGTGCCATCCGGTCGGCACTTCGCCAGCACGCGCGCGGCGACCGCGGCCACGTCCGGCGCGGTGTCGGCAGCCAGGCCGAGGACCTGCCAGCCGGCCGTCCAGCGCGCCGGGGTCGGGTCCGCGGCCACCGCGGCCGCGATCGCGGCCAGCGCGGCGTAGGCCCGGTCGCCCCGCTCCGGAAGGCGGAACGAGGCCGGATCGGCCAGCACCCGTTCCGGATCGGGCAAGTCCATCTCCACCAGCCAGGCAAGGAACTCCACCCCGGCCCCGTCGCCGATGGCCCCCCTGATCAGCGCGGACCTGGCCTCGTCGCCGATGCCGGCGGCGCCCGCGGCGGCCATCAGCCGGGC
>DAIOWL010000953.1:0-3121 GCA_036758545.1 Streptosporangiaceae bacterium
GCGCCGGTGAGACTGGCCGCACTGTACCGAACAGACGCGGGGGACACCCGCCTGCACGTCGCCGTCGACGGCGGGTTCGCGGCGGTGGACGAGCTCGCGGCCGGTGCCCGCCGCCCCGACCTGGCGGGGCTGCGGGACGTGGGCGACCTCTACGCCCGCGGCGCCGACGCGCTGGAGGAGCTGCGCGAGCTGGCCGCCACCGCGACCGCCACCGTGGCGCCCGAGAGCATGAAGTACGCGCCGCCCGTGCTGCGCCCCGGCAAGATCATCTGCGTCGGGCTCAACTACGCCGATCACATCGCCGAGAGCCGGAGGGCCAAGCCCGACCGGATCGTCCTGTTCGCCAAGTTCCCGTCCTGCCTGGTCGGGCACGCCGACCCGATCCGGTACCCGGCCATCACCACCGAACTCGACTACGAGGGCGAGCTCGCCGTCGTCATCGGGCGCCAGGCGCGGAACGTCCCGGTCGACAGCGCGCTGGAATACGTGGGCGGCTACACCGTCATCAACGACGTCTCAGCCCGCGACCTGCAGGGCACCGAGCCGCAGTGGATCCGGGGCAAGGCGCTGGACACGTTCGCCCCGCTCGGCCCGGTCCTGCTGGACGCGGCCGCGGCGCCGCCAGTGGCCGAGATGCGGCTGCGCACCCTGGTGAACGGCGAGGTGCGCCAGGACGCCAGCTGCGCGCAGATGATCACCGGCGTGCCCGAGCTCATCGCCTACATCTCCAACGGGATCACGCTGGAGCCGGGCGATATCATCGCGACCGGCACGCCGTCCGGCGTGGCCCTGGGCATGAAGCCGCCGAAGTGGCTGCAGCCGGGGGACAAGGTCAGCATCGAGATCACCGCGATCGGCGAGCTGGTCAACACCGTGGCCGCGGCCCAGTGACCAACGACCCGCTGGGCGAGATCGCCGCCGACTTCACCTAGCCGACGCTGCTCCGCGCATTGTCCGGATGCGGATAGCCCCAGGCGGCACAGATGTCCGCCAGCCCAGCAGGCATCTGCTCGGGCAGCGGCGCGGGCGGCTGGATGCGGCCGGACCTGATGTTCAGCGAGCTGTCGCCGAGGCCGGGCGTGAACCCGGCGTGGTCGAAGTCCCCGTAGTCGAGCATCTTCGGCTCGAACGGCACGCCCACGAACTCGCACAGCTCACGGACCACCCGTTCCGGCTCGGCGGTCAGATCCTCGTACCGGACGGTGAAACCGGACAGCGCCTCGCGCGCCTGCTCGAGCGCGGTCATGTACCGCACCCCCTTGGCCACGGCCTCCTCCAGGCTCCCCTCTTCCTTCGTGGGGTGCCACGCCGGGTCGAACGAGGAGTGCAGCGAGGCCACCGCCGCGGCCGGGTGACGCAGCAGGAAGATGAACTTGGCGTCCGGCCAGGCGGCCGCGATGCGCTCCCAGGCCAGCACGTTGGCGGGCGTCTTGACCACGAGGCGGGACTTGCCGCTGCGCCGCAGTGCCTCGTAGAGCACCCGGTCCCAGAGCATGTGCTCCACGTCTTCCGTGGTCAGCCCGAGCCCTTCGAGGGAAGCCTTGATCCACTTGGTGTCCGCGCGCACGCCGAGGTGCCTGAGCGGCAGTTCCGGCGGGGCGTACAGCTCCGAGTGACTGCCCAGGATGGCCCGGAGCAGCGTCGAGCCGGCCCGGGGCGCGGAAAAGACGAATATCGGCGCGGTCAGCAGCCTCCCGCCCTCTGCCTTCGGCAGGTTCCACGCCCGGCCCGCGAGGGGACGGGACAACTGATACCCGGTGACTCGCACCAGCACCGAGTTGAGCAACTTTGGTGGCGGAACCCGCCAGGCCCGGTCCGCCAGCGGGCGGGAGATCTGGTACCCGATGGTGCGCTCGAGTATCGAGTTGACCCGCTGCTTGCGGTCCACACCTGACATCATGCCGTACGGACACCGTCCTGGCGGTACATCCGGAAACGACGCGCCACGGATCGTTAACCTGGTCACTGTGACCACGCCAGATCCGCACCAGACCACCCCCGGTGGCAAGCCACGGGCCCGCGCCCTCGGGATCCCCTTCGGCGGCCGCCCCGGCCGGTGGAACGCCATCACCGACGTGCCCGGCGTCGAGGTCGGCTACACGACGCTGATCAAGGGCAGCAACGTGCGGACCGGGGTGACCGCCATCCACCCCCGCGGCCCGGCCGGAACCGGCGACCCGGTGGCGGCCGGCTTCCACTCCCAGAACGGCAACGGCGAGATGACCGGGGTCTCCTGGATCAACGAGTCGGGCACGTTCGACGGGCCGGTCGCGATCACGAATACGCACGCGGTCGGCATCGCGCACGCCGGGATCATCGCCTGGACCGTCCGGCACCACCCGGTCGTGGCGGAGGAGTGGCTGCTCCCGGTGGCCGCGGAAACCTGGGACGGCTACCTGAACGACATCAACGCCAACCACGTCACCGAACAGCACGTGGTGGCGGCCATCGAAGCGGCCCGCCCGGGCCCGGTCGAGGAGGGCTCGGTCGGCGGCGGCACCGGGATGAACTGCTACCACTTCAAGGGCGGCTCGGGCACCGCCTCGCGCCTGGTGGACGACTACAGCGTCGGCGTGTTCGTCCAGGCCAACTTCGGTGCCCGCCGCGAGCTCGTGCTGGCCGGGGTCCCGCTCGGTGACGCGCTCGCCGACGACGACCCGATGCTCGACTGGGATAGAGCCGCGCCGGGCTCCGGTTCGGTCATCGCCCTCGTGGCGACCGACGCGCCGCTGTTCCCGCACCAGTGCCAGGCGCTGGCCCGGCGGGTCACGGCCGGCCTGGCCAGGACCGGGACCAGCGGCTCCCATTTCTCCGGCGACCTGTTCCTGGCCTTCTCGACCGCCAACCCCGGCGCCTTCCGCCCCGGCGACCAGACCATGTCGCGGCTGGAATTCGTCCCCTGGGAGCGCCTCGACCCCTACTACGAGGCCGTCGTGCAGGCCACCGAGGAGGCCGTGGTCAACGCGCTGGTCGCCAACGAGGACATGACCGGCCGGGAGGGTCACCGCAGCCCGGCGCTGCCCCGGGACCGGGTCACCGGGCTGCTAGCCGCCGCCGACCGCCTCAGGTAGCCCGAACATCGCCACCGGGTTGTCCCAGCACACGGCGCGCAGCCAGTCCT
>DAIOWL010000954.1:0-3121 GCA_036758545.1 Streptosporangiaceae bacterium
CGGGGTTCGCGGTGGCCCTGGCCGAGGCCGGGGCCGACGTGGTGCTGGCGGCCCGGCGGCGGGACAGGCTGGAGGCCGCCTGCCGCGAGATCGAGCAGCTCGGCCGGGCCGCACTCCCCGTGCAGACCGACGTCACCGACCCGGCGCAGTGCCGTGCGGCGGTGCAGGCGGCGGTGGGGCGCTTCGGCCGCCTGGATGTGCTCGTCAACAACGCCGGCCTCGGCACGGCCGTCCCCGCGCTGCGCGAGACCCCGGAGCAGTTCCGCGAGGTCATCGACGTCAACCTGATGGGCGCCTACTGGATGGCCCAGGCGGCGGCGCAGGTCATGCCGCCCGGCTCGAGCATCGTCAACATCGCCAGCCTGCTCGGCCTGGTGAAGTCCTTCTTGCCGCAGGCGGCCTACGCGGCCAGCAAGGCGGGCCTGATCGGGCTGACCCGCGACCTGAACCAGCAGTGGTCCGGGCGCCGCGGGATCCGGGTCAACGCGGTGGCGCCCGGGTACTTCCGCAGCGAGATGACGGAGCCGCTCCCGCGGGACAAGCTGGACCAGTTCATCGCGAGCACGTCAACCCTCGGGCGCATGGGCGAGCAGCATGAGATTGACACCGTGGTGGTGTTCCTGGCCAGCCCCGCGTCGTCCTACATCGCCGGCGTCACGCTGGCCGTCGACGGCGGCATGTCCGGGCACTGAGCTCAGCACTGGCCGGCTGTTACCCGGTGATGGCCCGGGCCAGCTGGCGGGCCTGGCGCCGGCGGACGTGCATGTTCCCGTAGATGCTGCTATCCAGGCCGAAGAACCACAGGCCCGGATACTCCGGGGATGACTCGGCGCCGGTGAACGCAGGCATCCCGCGCCGGTCGAGCGCGACCAGATGCCCGGCCAGCGTCTCGATCCCGGGCCGGTAGCCGGTCGCGCAGATGACCGTGTGGGGAGCGCAGCTGGTGCCGTCGGTGAAACGGACCAGATGGCCGTCGAACCGGTCGATGCCCGGCTTCATGACCACCCGCCCGGTCTTCAGTGCGCGGGCGAAGCCGTCGTCCACCGCGATCGTGACGCCGTCGGCGCGCTGCCGGGTGAACGGGCCGAGCGCGGGCTGCGGGTAGCCGAACCGGCCGAGGTCGCCGAACGCCAGCCGCTGGACGGCACGGGCCGTAATGTCCTGCCAGCGCACGGGCAGGCGCCGCAGCGTGAGGCTGACCGGATGCAGCGGCACGCCGCCGAGCCGACGCGGCGTGACGGTCATGCCCGAGCGAGCCGACAGCCAGAGCCGGCCCGCGTCGCTAGCGGCCAGGTAACCGAGCAGGTCGACGCCCGAGTTGCCCGGCCCCACCACGAGCACGTCCCGGTCGGCCGCCTCGGCGACGTTACGGAACTGCCCGGCGTGGATCACGGTACCGCCGAACGAGTCCAGGCCCGGCCAGTCCGGCAGGAACGGCTCGGCGTCCGACCCGGTAGCGATCACTACGTGCGCGGCGGTGAGGCTCCCGCGGTCCAGCGTCAGCTCCCAGCCCTGGTCCGTTCGGTCGATCCTGTGCACCCGTGTGCCCAGCCGCAGCCGCATTCCCGCGGAGTATTCCTGCAGGTAGGCCACGTAGTCATCGCGGGCAGGGTACGGGCCGCAGCGGCGCGGGATACGCGCACCCGGCTGATGCGAGAACGCCCGGTGAGTGTTCAGCCGGAGGTGGTCGTGGCGGCCGCGCCAGGACGCGGCGACCGCGTCGGCCTGCTCGACCACGAGCGGGTCACGGCCGGCCCGGCGGATCGCCCACGCCGCCGCCAGGCCCGCCGGGCCCGCGCCGACGATCACGACACGCTCATCCATCGTGCGAGCTATCGTCCCGGTCATGGCGAGTGTTATCAAGACGGTCTCGTTCGACGCGGCGGATGCCCTCGCGCTGGCCACGTTCTGGGCCGCCGCGCTGGGCTCGGATGTGGACGAGGACTCCACCGCGGACAAGGCGTTCGTGGAGGCGGCGGGCTGGGGCGGACCGAACATCTGGTTCGCCCGGGTTCCGGAGGGCAAGACGGCCAAGAACCGGATGCACTTCGACCTGCGCGCGCCCGGGCCGGTCGCGGCCGAGGTGGCCAGGCTGGAAGAACTCGGGGCCACCGTGGTGCGGCGACACGAGCGTTACACGGAAATGCAGGACCCGGAGGGCAACGAGTTCTGCGTCGAGCCCGGATCGGCCGCCTTACCATGCCGGTAGGGACCGGTGGCCGAGATGACGGGGGGTCAGGCGTGACGGATGCGGCCGGGGTGACTTCGGTGAAGAAATCCCTCGTGAAGAACCCGCTGTTCGCCCGGTACTTCAACCGGTTCGCGGCCGGCCGGGAGGAGCGGGGCAACCGTGAGCTCAGGCAGGAACTGCTCAGCGGGCTGTCCGGCCGGGTCATCGAGGTCGGCGCGGGCAACGGCCTGAACTTTCCGCACTACCCCAGGGCCGTGCGGGAGGTCGTGGCGGTCGAGCCGGAGCCGTACCTGCGCGAACGCGCGGCCGAGGCGGCCGCGGCCGCGTCCGTCCCGATCCGGGTGACGGACGGCACCGCCGGGGACCTGCCCGCTGCCGACCGAGAGTTCGACGCGGTCGTCGTCTCCGGGCTGCTGTGCTCGGTACCCGACGTCCCGGTGGCGCTGGCCGAATTCCGCCGGGTCCTGCGTCCCGGCGGCCAGCTGCGCTTCTACGAGCACGTGCGCAGTCGCGACGCTATCTTCGCCCGCTACCAGCGGGCCGCCGACCTCATCTGGCCGCGCCTGATGGGCGGCTGCCACGCCGAGCGCCGCACAGAGTCGGCTATCGGCCGCGTCTTCGCCCTCGAGCGGTGCCGCGGTTTCCGCTTCCCGCCGTCCGCGGCCTTCTCACCGGTTGCCCCGCGGATCATCGGCGTGGCCCGCAAGGCGGAGACTCCCGGCCCTGGCGACATCATATTCCGATGATTCCGGTCGGCCCAGGCCGTCTGAGCATGTAACGGAACCCCTGACTCGCAAAGGAGAATCAGCATGCGGCTGACCCTGCACACCTTCCTGACTCTTGACGGCGTCCTGCAGGCGCCCGGTGGTCCGGACGAGGACCGCGACGGCGACTTCCCGTACGGCGGCTGGTCGTTCCCGTACGGCGACC
>DAIOWL010000955.1:0-3115 GCA_036758545.1 Streptosporangiaceae bacterium
GCCGGCCCAGCATCCGCTCATGCCGCTCACGCTGCTCGATGAACTCCCGCCCGCTCGCCCCGTTCCAGTCCTCGGCCTGCTCCGCATTCACCGCCACGAAGCCCACGCTACATCGCCCCGAATCGGCAATAGGTGCGCCCTCGACACGACCTATAAGAGTGAATTAACTAGCGTTGTCATCGAAGCTGGCGTACAGGTCAGCGCATAAATATCGGACTTGCAGCTTTCGCTTATCGGCATTATGCCTGTCATCCTTATCAAGCGGATCATGGCTTGTTCCGCTAGCGGCGTGCGGCGGCGGGGCGGGGAGCTGGCCGGGTCGGGGTCGGCGTCGCGGTAGCGGAACCTGGCTGAGCCAGGGTACGAGCGGCAGAATGGACGGGTATTCCGCCGACTTCTTCGAGGACCGGTGGCGCCGCTACCCGCGCCCGGCGCCGGGAAGGGGGTTCCCGTGCAGACCAGACTGACCGATGTGCCCGGGGCGGAACGCCAGGCGCTGGCGCCAGAGGCCGCGTGGCACACGCTTAGCGCCGAGGAGGTGCTGCAAGCCGAGGAGGCAGACCCGCAGTACGGCCTGAGCTCGGCGGAAGCGGCGTCGCGGACCGACCGGTTCGGCCCCAACACGCTCGCCGCGGGCAGGGCAGAGCCTCGCTGGCGCGCGTTCATCCGCCAGTACTCCGACCCCATGCAGATCGTCTTGCTAGTGGCCGGCCTCCTTAGCCTCTATCCCCTCAGGCAGCTGGGAACCGGCCTTCTGCTGATTCTGCTGACACTGGCTAACGCGGTTCTCGGCCTGCAGCAGGAGGGCGAGGCCGAGAGCGCCGTCGCCGCGCTCCAGCGGAGGTTGATCGTGACCGCCCGGGTGCGGCGCGATGGCCAGGAGGCGGAGATCCCCGCTGAACAGCTGGTCCCCGGCGATGTCGTCTCGATCGAGGCGGGTGACGTCGTTCCGGCTGACGGCAGGCTGCTCCGGGTGGCCACGCTGGAGATCGCCGAGTCCGAGCTGACCGGGGAGAGCCTGCCGGTCTCGAAGGGCACGGCCCCGGTCGGGGAAGCCGACATGCCGCTGGGCGACCGGACCGACATGGTGTACATGAACACCTCTGTCACCCGCGGGACGGGCGAGTTCGTGGTCACCGCGACCGGGATGGCGACCGAAGTCGGCCACATCTCGGGAATGCTCCAGGCGCAGCCGACGGTCAAGACCCCGCTCACCCGCCAGCTCGACCACCTCTCAAAGCAGCTCCTACTGATCGCGGGTGTCGCGCTGATCGCGTCGATGGCCGTGAACCTGTCTCGCGGCTATACCTTCAACGCGGTGTTGCCCGCCGCGGTCGCCTTCGCCATCGCGGCGGTCCCGGTGCAGTTGCCCATGGTGGTGACGACGATCCTGGCGTGGGGCACCCGGGCTCTGGTCAAGGTCGGCGCCATCATGAAGCAGCTCCCGTCGACCGAGACCCTGGGGTCTACGTCCGCGATCAACACGGACAAGACCGGGACGCTCACGCTGAACCAGATGACCGCGGTCCAGATGGTCGTCGCCGGGCACCGCTATGCGGTCGAGGGGAAGGGCTACTCGACCCACGGGCGCATCAACCGGGCCGCCGGACAGGCGGACATCCCGCTGGACCAGTTCCTGATGCCGATGGTCCTCGCCTCCGACGCGGTGCTCAGCGACGGCGAGCTGATCGGCGACCCGACCGAGGGAGCCCTAGTCGCGCTGGCCGCGAAAGGCGGTATCGACGCCGTCTTGACCAGGCAGGTACACCCGAGAATCGCCGAGCTCCCCTTCGACGCCGAGTACAAGCTCATGGCGACGTTCCACAAGATGACCGATGAATCGGGGAAGGCGGTGATCCGCTGCTTCGTGAAGGGGGCGCCCGATCAGCTCCTGGCCCGGGCCGCCACGGTGCTGGATCCGGACGCCGGCCCGGTTCCGCTCGACGGCCGTCTCCGCGAGCGGTACCTGGCCGATAACCACCGGTTCGCGGAAGAGGGCCTGCGGGTCATGGCCACCGCACGCAGGGATTTCGACCCGGCGGCCTTCGATCCGGGGGCTGACCTGCTCCCGCTCGTGACCGATCTGGAACTGCTGACTCTCGTCGGAATCGTCGACCCGCCGCGGCCCGGTGCCAGAGCATCGGTCGGGCAGGCAAAGTCTGCCGGGATCGAGGTCCGCATGATCACCGGTGATCACGCGGTTACCGCGGCCGCGATCGCCCGCCAGCTCGGCATCGATGGCAAGGTCATCAGCGGGGCGGAGTTCGGCGCGATGACCGATGACGAGGCGATGGAGGCGATCGTCGATGTCGGCGTGATCGCCCGCGTGACTCCAGAGCACAAGGTCCGCCTCGTGGACATGCTCAAGCGCAAAGGCCAGATCGTCGCCATGACGGGCGACGGCGTCAACGACGCGCCCGCGCTGAAGAAGGCCGATATCGGGATCGCGATGGGCGGGGCCGGGACAGAGGTGGCTAAGCAGGCCGCGGTGATGGTTCTGACCGACGACAACTTCTCCACGATCACCAAAGCGGTGGAAATTGGCCGCGGGCTGTATGACAACCTCGTCCGGTACATCCGGTTCGAGATGGGATGCATGTTCGGCTTCATCATCACCTTCCTTGGCGCCAGCATCTTCGACATCGCCCACGGCGAGCCGCTCCTTCCGCTGCAGGTCTTGTGGGTGGCCTTCACCACCGTGACGATCCAGTCCATCGGGCTCGGGTACAGCAGGCCTGTCGAGGGGCTGATGGAACGCCGACCCCGGCCGCCCAGCCAGCCGCTCCTGAGCGGGGGGGTCCTCAGCTGGCTCGTCTCGGTCGGGCTGGTGATGGCGATCGGCACGCTGAGCGTGGTCAGCTGGGCGGAACAGGCGCACACGCTCGCCATCGCGCGGACCATGGGCGTGGTCGTGTTCTCGCTGTTTAACCTGTTCTTCTCGCTCGAGTCGAGGGACCGGCGGGAGTCGGTGTTCTCCCTCAGCACGTTCGCCGACCGGACGTGCATCGTGACGACCGGGGCGTCCCTCTTCCTGCTCGTCATGGCAACCGTCCTGGCGCCGTGCCAGGCGATCCTGAAGACCACCGCGCTCGACGTAGATCAGTGGCTCCTCTGC
>DAIOWL010000956.1:0-3114 GCA_036758545.1 Streptosporangiaceae bacterium
GGCGGTGACCGCGTTCATCTGCCGGTTACCGGTCCCGTCGAGCGCGCCCGCGGTGGCGTCCGCGCCACGCTGCCAGCCGTTCAGGATCGGGGACCACCAGACCGCGGCCTCGGTGCGGACCGAGACGACCCGGCCGTTCTGTACGCGCTTGACGTTCTGGTGGCCGACGATGACGTAGCCCCTCGTGTTCGCGGCCGCCTGCTCGGTGAACAGCCCGGACGCGCCGAAGACGCGCTCGCCGTCGGCCGCCTGCCAGCCGGTACCGTCGGCGGAGACGACGACGACCGGGTGCTCGGGGGCGGACGCCGTGACGTCGCCCACCGCCAGCCAGCCCATCGGGCCGTGCGTCACGCTGGTCAGCCGCTGCGACCCCGGCCTGCCGAACACGGCCGGGAGGGCGCCGACGGCCCGCGTCCACGAGCTGCCGCCGTTGCCCGAGGTCCACGCGGCCGGATAGCCGTTGGCGCTGCCCACCGCCACCTGCGTGCTGTCCTGCGCGGCGATGCTGTTGACGGCCACCTGCGGCTCGACCGCGCCCGGGATCATCGCGATGTCCACCCGCCGCGCCGCGGCGTTCACCCCGGCCACGGTGATCACCGGCTGGCGGGCGTCGGGGGCTTCGCTGATGCCGGCGGCGACCACGGCGCCGCCGGGGGCCAGCGCCACGCCGGAGAAGTCCTCGGACGCGGCGGTGCCGAACGGGCTGACCTGGTGCCAGGTCCGGCCGTCGGCGGAGGCGAACGCGGTCAGGACCCGCCCCGCCTGGCCGGTGACGCCTGTTTCGCCGGCTAGCACAGCTCCGTCAGGACCGCCGCTGGCCATCATGGCGGTGAACCCGGCCGGGGCTCCGAGGGTGGCGCGGAACGTCCAGGCGAGACCGTTCGGCGAGGAAAAGACGTCGACGGCCGGCCGCCTGGCCACGGTGGCCGGCCGGAGCAGGACGAACCCGTGGCCGACCGCCGCCACGCCGGCGACCTGCGGCCGGGCGCCGTGCCCGGTCGCCGCGCCGGATACCGGTGCCCAGGTGGCGCCGGCGTCGGCGCTCAGCCAGGCGACGCCGGCCTGGACCGTCGCGGTCCGCCTGGGGTTAGTGGTCACCGCGTCCCCGGAGATCAGGATCAGCTTTCCAGCCGCGGCCACGGACGTGATGTCCAGGGCGTGGCCGTTACCCGCGGCCAGGCGCAGCCGGGCCGCGTCGAGCCGCTCCCAGCTGGTCCCGTTGGCCGACAGGAAGATCAGCGGAGTGGACCCGGCCTGGTCCGCGCCGGGCACGCTGGCGCCCACGGCGATGAACCCGTGCGCCGTCCTGGCCACCGCGTTGACCCGGTCACCGGGGCGTAGCGGCATCCCGTGGCCGGGTGCCAGCGTCCAGGTCCGGCCGTCCGGGCTGGTCCAGATGGAGTCGGGACCGAGGGCGACCCAGGCACCCGGGGCGCCGGCCACGAAGATGGCACCGTGCCCGGGCGGTGGCGCACCGCCGGCCGCGTCCCTGACCGCCCCCAGCGTCCAGGTACGCCCGTCGTCGCCGGAGACGAAGAACTGCGCCCGCGGAATGCGGGTGCCGGCCTGCGAACCGACCGCCACGATCTCGTGCCCGACGCTCGCCACCCGGCCGAGAGTCTGGGTGATACCGCGGCCGCTGCCCGCGGCGGTGAAGTCGTGGCCCGCCAGCGCGGCGGGCGGGAAGCCGAGCGAGGCCGCTGACGGTGCGGGCCCGGCGTGGCCGCTGTTCGCGCCGGCGATCACCACGACAGCGACGCCGAAAACCACCATGGCCAGGATCGGGATCGCCACCCTGATCCCCCAGCCGCGGAACTCCAGGCCGTTGACGAACTCCCGGGACCAGCGGCGCTTGGCCGGCTGGGGCAGCAGCGAGCGGAGCAGGCCGGCCCACTCGGCGCCCGCCGCCCGGCCGGCTTCGGCGCCGTCCGCGCGCCGTCCGGACGGCCGGCCCGGGATCGTGCGGGGAAGCGGGCCAGACGGGTGCGCTGACGGCGGGAACCCGGAGCCGGGCGCGGACAGCTTGCCGAACTCGAATCCCGGCGGGACGAACACGTCATCGGGCCAGGCCTGCGGCGGGGCCTGCATCGAGGCGGGCTGGCTCACCGTCGGCGTGTACCGGAACGAGCGCGGATCGGCGGGCTCGGGGACCGGATGCATCGGGGGAACGCGCCCGGGGCCGGGCTGGGCCGGGCGCGGGCGGCGGTGCTCGAACTCGAACCCGGGCGCCGTCCCGCTCCACGGATCGTCGTCGGGCTGGCCGTGGGTAACCGGGACGCGCGGGATGGGGCCGGTGGCGGCGCCGGGAAACGGACCAGAACCGGCACGCGCAGGCCGGGGACGCGGGGGACCCGGAGGACCCCAGGCGCCGTCAGCCGCGGGATGGCCGGTCGGTTCCCTTGTCACCTGTGCCTTGCCGTCAGTGTGATCTTCCCGGCCGATGGCCCCCGGTGGGAGCACAGCCAGCGCGGGCCAAACCGGGAAAACCATCTGCCATTGCCGCCGATGCTACCGGCCGGCACCTTGGGTGACAGGGACTTTCCGCGACGCCGTTAGGCGGGAGGGGCGGCCAGTGACCCAGGCCACAGCCGCACCGGCAGGCGCCCGCGGTTCTTCAGGCCCTGGCCTGGATGGCGGCAGGTAGCCTTGATGGGCAGAACCGATCAACGATTTAGATCTTCGGAAGAAGGTTTTTCGGACGATGTCCGCCGTGTCTTCTGAGTCACACGAGCCAGCCGTCGAGCCGGGTCAGCCCGCCGCACCTGAGCACGCCGCGGGACAGGCCGATTTCGGCGCCAACGAATGGCTGGTCGAGGAGCTGTACCAGCGCTACCTGGCGGACCCCGGCTCGGTCGACCGGGCGTGGTGGAGCTTCTTCGCCGACTACCAGCCCACCCTGCCCAACGGGACGGCCCCGCAGCCGGTCATCAACCTCAAGCCCGCCCCGGCGCCTACGGCCCCGGCCCCGGTTCCGCCGCCCGCGGCGGAGATGCGCGTGACCGCCGCGCCGTTGAAGACCTGGTCCGGGACGCCGACCGGCGAGTACTTGCGCGTGACGAACGTGCGCGGATCCGTCACCGAGGAGCCGGCGACGAAGACGCTGCTGTCGGGCGC
>DAIOWL010000957.1:0-3106 GCA_036758545.1 Streptosporangiaceae bacterium
GCGAGTCTTGACAGTAGATCGTTTGCGTCCGTACGATCTGGCCAACCCGGGGAGGCGGCCATGGCCAAGCATGAGCAGCAGGCATACGAGCGCCTCGGCGCGAAGGTTCTGACACTCCCCGACGTGATCGCCCAGTCCGTGGGCTTCATGGGCCCGGTCTTCTCCTCGGCCTTCGTGATCCCGCTGGTGGTGTCCGCGGTGATCGCGATCGCCATCACCGCGGGTGCCATCTTCGGCTCGTTCTACAAGGTCACCAGCCCGACCATCTACGCACCCTGGATCGCGCTGGCCGTGCTGGTGATCGGCTTCGCCTCCACCTTCGTCACCCGGGCCAGGCGGTCCGCGAGCAGCGAGCTGAGCGACCTGACCAAGAGCACCGCGTAACGGTGTCCGCGGTCCTTGTCACGGGGGGCGGCACCGGGATCGGGGCCGCGGTGACCCGGGAACTGTGCGCGGCCGGGGACGAGGTGGCCATCCTCGGGCGGCGGCCCGAGGCGCTGGCCGCGGTGGCCGCGTCGACGGGGGCGCTGGACGTCGTGTGCGACGTCAGCGACGCCGGGCAGGTGGCCGGGGCGATTGCTCTGGTCGTGGAGCGGTTCGGCCGACTGGACGGGCTGGTGCTGAACGCGGGCGTGATGGTGCCGGGCGGGATTTCTGAGTTGTCGCTCGACGACTGGGACGCGCTGGTGTCCGTGAACCTGACCGGGGCTTTTTATGTGGCGCGTTGTGCGCTGCCTGCCTTGCTGGCTTCGCGGGGGGCGGTCGTGTCCGTGGCGTCGGTGGCCGCGCTGCGGGCTTCGGCCGAGATGGGCGGGTACGCGGTAACCAAGGCGGGGCTGGTGATGCTGACCCAGTCGCTGGCCGTCGACCATGCGCACCAGGGGCTGCGGGCCAACGTGGTATGCCCCGGGTGGACCGTCACCGAGATGGCGGATGCGGAGATGGCCGCCTTCGGCGCACCGCGCGGGCTCGGGGTTCCCGAGGCCTACGCGCTGGTGACCTCGCTGGTCCCTGCGCGTCGCCCGGCCTCGGCTTCGGAGGTGGCCGCGGTCGTGGCCTGGCTGCTCTCGGACGCCGCGTCCTACGTCAACGGGGCGGTGATCCCGGTGGACGGCGCCGGGATAGCCGTCGACGTCGGCACCCTGCCCTTCGACCCCCGGGTCCAGGTGCACCCCGACCCCCCGCCCTAACGAATCGCACCACCAGCCCCACCGGCCCCATCCGGGCCTCACCGGAATGGGGTGAAGGGGCCCTTGTCCCCGTCTAGTGGGGGTACGGGCCCCTTCACCTCACCTTGGCGTCGAGCGCGGGGCGGGACCTGGGGCTCAGGAGGGGGTGTAGCCGGCCGCGGTGAGCATGTGGCGGAGGTCGACGACCATCTGGGCGTCGACGTCCTTGCCGGATGGATGGTCGAAGATCTGGCGCTCGGCGCCAACCGTGATGGTGACCTTGCCGCCGTGGACGGTGACCGTGCCGATCGCGTCGAACAGCGAGGTCACCGCGTGCCATTCGATGTTGTGGCTCACGGGGTGCTCGAAGATCTGGCGCAGCGTGTTCCGGTGGTGATTGTCGAGGTGCGGTGACTCCGGCGAAGATGACATCGTGCTCCCTTCCGGTTTGACCCTACCTGGGCACGTGCTGGTCGTGGGCGTGGACGGGGTCCGGTTCGACTTCCTGGGAGCGGACAGCGCGCCGTCGGTCTGGGCGCTCGGGCAGGCCGGCTTCCTGGCTCGGGTTCCGGTGGACGAGGCCACGCCGACCTGGTCCGGGCCGTGCTGGGCGACGATCGCCACCGGAACAGGGGTGGCCGGGCACGGCATCACCAGCAACGACCTGACCGGCCACCGGCTGGCCGAGCATCCCGACTTCGTGACCCGGGCCACCCGGGCCGGGCTGCCCACGCTGCTCGCGGTCAGCGGGTGGCCGCCGCTGGCCCTGGCCGAGGACGGCGGCCCGCTGTTCGCCGAGGCCAGCACGCGCGAGTTCACCGCCGTGCCGCCGACCGGCCTGGCCTGGGACGCTGCCAGGGAGGCCAGCAGGGAAGACGGCCTGGCCGCCTGGGACGCCGCCGACGAGGCCATCACCGCGCGCGCCGCGGCGATCCTGGCCGGGCGGGCTCCCCGGGTGTCGTTCGTGTACCTGGGCGCCGTCGACTTCGCCGGGCACGCCACCGGCTCCGGAGCCGCCTACCGGGCGGCCCTGCAGGCCGCTGATCAGCGGGTCGGGCGGCTGGTGGCGGCGGTGCGCTCCCGGCCGTCCGGCCCGGAGGACTGGACGATCGTGGTGGTCACCGACCACGGGCACCTGGACGAGGGCGGGCACGGCGGCCGCGAGCCCGAGGTCGCGACCGCGTGGGCGGCCGCAGCCGGGCCAGGCATCCGGCCGGACGCTCCGCCGCCGATCACCCGCCAGGAGGAGGTGGCGCCACTGGTTCTGGCTGCAGCAGGCTGCCCAGGGCATCGAGGGTGAGCGCGCAGCCCAGCACCACGCCGGTACCGACCGCGGCGCCGCCCACGGCGTCGGTGAAGGTGTGCGCCCCGTTGGCTACCATGGCGGCCGCGACGGCCGCGGCCAGCAGGAACGCCACGAGGACGAGCAGAAGCCGGACGCCGTCCGTCACGCGGCGGGGCGGGTTGGCGAGCAGCACGGCGAAGCTAGCCGCCAGCACGAAGCTGCTGGTAGCGTGCCCGCTGGGAAAGGCCTGGTCGATGGCCTCGCCGACGGACGGCTTGAGCACGTACTCGGTGAGGCCGATCGCGATGGGCACGGCCGCGACCACCAGCACGACTCCGCGCCACCGGCGGGCGACCGAGCACGCCAGCATCAGCGCGAGGGTCATGGCCAGCACGAATTTCTGCCCGCCCAGGTGGGGCAGCCAGTTCAGCATCACGGGAAACCGGCCCAGGTACGCCGTGAAACGCGGGTCGAGCGTCGCGTCGAGCCGGTCCGGCAGCCCGTAACCGGGGGCCCGCGCCCCGGTCGCCGCCAGTACCGCCACGCAGGCCGCCAGCAGCACTATGGCGGTCCGGCGGAGCGATCCGGGCACCAGCTGCATCAACTCATGGTATGCGGGCGGACAGGGGGATGAACCGCCTGGCCTTGCTGG
>DAIOWL010000958.1:0-2672 GCA_036758545.1 Streptosporangiaceae bacterium
CCGGGCCAGGTGCCAGGCCGGCGCGTTCGGCAAGGCCGCGGAGCTGCTCGCCGCCGCGCAGGCCGGCCCGCTGGATGACCTCGCCACCGCCCGGGCGGACCTGCTGCGCGGCCAGATCGCGTTCGCGTCCGGCCACGGCCGCGACGCACCCCCGCTGCTGCTGAAGGCAGCCCGGCAACTCGAGCCGCTCGACCCGCGGCTGGCACGCGAAACCTACCTGGACGCGCTGTCCTCCACGCTGTTCGGCGGCGGGCTGCCCAGCGGCTGCGATGCGCTTGAGGTGGCCCGGGCCGCGCGGACGGCGCCGCCGCCACCGGGGCCTGCGCGCCCGCCCGATCTGCTGCTGGACGGCCTGGCCCTACTGGTCACGGAAGGCTACCCGGCGGGGGTGCCGGTGATCAAGCAGGCGATGAGCGCCTTCCGCGACGCGGATCTCTCCACCGAGGAGGGGCTGCGCTGGTTGTGGCCGGCCTGCCATACTGCCGTGCTGACGTGGGACTACGAGAGCTGGGACATGCTGTCCGCCCGCCTCGTCACGCTCGCCCGTGACGCCGGCGCGCTGATGGCGCTCCCCATCGCCTTCGCCAGCCGTGCGGGGGTGTACCTGTTCGCCGGCGAACTGGCCGAGGTCGCCTCGCTCGTCGCGCAGGCGGCGTCGGTGACCGAGGCCATCGGGAGCACCTTCGCGCCCGACGGCGCCCCGACGCTCACCGCCTTCCAGGGCCGGGAACCCGACACCTCCGCGCTGATCGAGGCCGCGACCAAAGACGCGCAGCGCTGTGGGGAGGGCGGGGGCCTGAGTCACGACCGATGGGTCACCGCAATGCTGTGCAACAGCCTGGGCCGCTATGAGCAGGCGCTGGTGATCGCGCAGCAGGCCAGCGAGGACTCCCCTGCGCAGCAGTTCTCCATCTGGGGCCTGGTCGAGCTGATTGAAGCGGCGGCCCGCAGCGGGGCGCCCGGGCCGGCGGCCGACGCCCTCCAGTTGCTTTCGGAGACGACCCGCGCCAGCGGCACCGACTGGGCGCTTGGTACCGAGGCCCGCTCGCGGGCGCTGGTCAGCGACGACGAGGACGCTGAGAAGCTCTACCTTGAGGCGATCGACTGCTTCGGCCGCGCCCGCCTGCGCGTGGAACTCGGGCGCGCCCACCTGGTCTACGGCGAGTGGCTGCGCCGCCAGCGGCGCCGGCGCGACGCCCGCGACCAGCTCAGCCGCGCGTACGAGATCTTCGACTCGGCCGGCGCCACGGCGTTTGCCGAACGGGCGCGGATCGAGCTGCGCGCCAGCGGCGGCCAGGCCCGCGAACGCGCCGTCCAGACGCGGGACCCGCTGACCGCCCAGGAAGCGGTGATCGCCCGCCTGGCCGGCGACGGCGCCTCCAACCCGGAGATCGCCGCGCAGCTGTTCATCAGCCGCGCCACCGTCGCCTACCACCTGCGGAAGGTCTTCACCAAGCTCGGCATCACCTCACGCAGCCAGCTCGCCCCCGCGCTTCCCGCCCGGCATGAGACAGCACAGGCGGCCCTGGGTGCCGGTGGAATTCGATCATGAGAGATGGAGGCACGGCGACGTCCACCACTGGGGCACCAACATCCTCAGTTTCCTGAAGCAGGACGGTCGTTGGCGCGTCTCTGCGATCGCGGACAACGGACGCACAGGCCCCCGCCCGGTGGACTGGGACCGGGCCTGACACAGACCTGGTGACTCCGCGGAGATCCTCAGTACCGAACGGACGCGGGTTTCACGATCCAGCCAGCCGGGAGGGCTTTGCCGGGATGATATGCACGTCGGTTCCGCTGGAGCCGCGGATGACCCGGGATCTGATCCGGGTCCTGGGCCGCAGTGCCGCCAGCCGGGAGCGATGTCGTCTGCCGAGGACGAGCTGGGTGGCGTTCTCGGTGCGGGCCAAGGTCAGTAGCGCGTCGGGAATGTCAAGGTCTGCCAGCTGGTGGTAGGTGCCGCCGATCGATTCGGTCAGCTGGCGCTGGGCCGCGAGAGCGATGGCGGCGGCGCCGGCTGGGCCGCCGGGGCGGGTGACGTGCACGGCCAGCAGGTCTCCGCCGGAGCGGGCGGCGATCCGCGCCGCCCGCCGGATCAGGGCGTGGCCTTCCGGGCCGCCGGTGAGCGCGACCATGACCCGTTCCCGGGCCGGCCGACCGTCACCGGCATCGCCATCGCCATCGCCATCGCCATCGCCATCGGGACGGTACCGCTGGCGGTTCTGGGTCAGCGAGACGGCCAGCCAGAGCAGGGCGAGCTCACGCAGCGCCGCCAGGGGCCCGACGCGGAACGCGCCGGACAGTGCCGCCTCGGCGTGTTCGCGCGGGTAAACCTGGCCGCGGGCTATCCGGTCTCGCAGTACCTCGGGCGTCACGTCTACCAGTTCGATCTCGTCCGCGGCGCGGACGACCGGGTCCGGCACGGTCGTCCCGGCCGGGACGCCGGTGATCTTTTCTGCTATGTCGGCGACCGAATCCAGCTGCCCGATGGCGACTGTGGTGATCACGTCGATGCCGGACGCCAGCAGCTCAGCCACGTCCTGCCATCGGCAGGCGTAGCCCAGGCCGGGCAGATTACGGTGCGCCAGGTCATCGACCAGGGCGACCTGCGGCCGGCGCGCCAGCACGGCGCCGGGGTCCATATCCGCGGCGGCTGCGCCGGGCAACGCCGC
>DAIOWL010000958.1:2682-3103 GCA_036758545.1 Streptosporangiaceae bacterium
GGTGATCACGTCGATTCCGGACGCCAGCAGCTCAGCCACATCCTGCCATCGGCTGTGCGCCAACTCGTCCACCAGGGCGACCTGCGGTCGGCGTGCCAGCACGGCGCCGAGGTCCACGTCTCTGGCGGCTGCGCCGAGGAACTCCGCTGTAGCGGGCGGAATGATCTCCGGACCGTCCAGCATCGCAGCGGTGACGGGCCGTCCACGTGTCTGCACGCCGGCCACGATCACGTCGGCGCCCTGCTCCGCACGCCGGTGACCCTCACTCAGCAGCGCGCAGGTCGCGCCGGCTCCGGGCGCGACACCCAGGTAGACCCGAAGCCGCCCCCGGGTCGCCGGGAGGTGCATTAGCAGGCGATGCTGAGCGCGAGCCGCGGCGGGCAGCCGTGCTGTACGAGCCTGGCCACCTGATGCCAGTCGA
>DAIOWL010000959.1:0-3102 GCA_036758545.1 Streptosporangiaceae bacterium
GAGTTGCTGGACGGGGACACCGAGGTGCTGCCCGGCCTGGAGGTGATCACTACTCCCGGTCACACGTCCGGCCATCAGTGCGTCGTGGTGCGGGGCGACTCCGGAGCGTTCGACCTGCTCATCGGCGACGCGGCCTATACGCCCCGGCAGTACGCCGACCCGCTGGGCCCGCTCCCGGACGGCCAGGCCAGCGACGTCGCGACCTGGCGCGATTCGGTCCACCGGATCCGCTCGCTGGCCCCGGAGCGGGTGCACTTCTGCCACCACACCGACGTCGTGCACCGCTGACTGGAGGCTGTCATGGAGATCTTCGACGAAGCCGGCGCCTACCGTCCGCCGTCCGGCGACGAGCCCAACGACTGGATCGTGCACCTGACCACCGGGGACCTGAGCCTGGGCACCTACTCCATCCCGGCGGGCGGGGTGGATGATCAGCAGCCGCACACCGAGGACGAGGTCTACGTGGTGAAGGCGGGCCGGGCCACCGTGGTCGCGGCGTCGGGCACCGCCGCCGTCGGGCCGGGTAGCGTGATCTACGTCCCGGCGGGGGAGGAGCACCGGTTCACCGACGTGACCGAGGACCTGGCCCTGATCGTGGTCTTCGCCCCGCCGTACGGCTCCCGGTCCTTACCCGGGCTGGGCGACGCCCGCGGCTTCCTCGATGCCGCGCCGCGCCAGCGCGTCGGCGCGCTCGTTACCGGGATCGCCCGCGTGCCCCTTCACCCACACCCAGCTGACGTCGTGCGGGCGCATCGCCTCGACCAGCCTGCGCCACAGGTCGTCGTTCTTGACCGGCTTCTTGGCCGCGGTCTTCCAGCCGTTGCGCTGCCAGCCCTGGATCCACTTGGTGATCCCGTCGAGCAGGTACTTGCTGTCGGTGTGCAGGATCACCGTGGACGGCCGCTGCAGCGCCTCCAGCGCCTGGATGGCCGCCATCAGCTCCATCCGGTTGTTCGTGGTCAGCGGCTCGGCGCCGTACATCTCCTTTTCGGTGCCCTGCCAGCGCATCACCACGCCCCAGCCGCCCGGCCCCGGGTTCCCGCTGCACGCGCCGTCTGTATAGATCACGACCTCGGTCATGCGGGAAGGCTACGCCCTGCCGCCGCCGCTTCCGCCACCCCGCCCGCGGCGTCCCGCTGATTTGCTTTGGTCGCCAGGAGTTCATACAGTAAAAGAACGCGACGCGGGGTGGAGCAGTTCGGTAGCTCGCTGGGCTCATAACCCAGAGGTCGCGGGTTCAAATCCCGCCCCCGCTACTAGTTTCCGCAGGTAAGGCCCTTTCCCTACCAGGGAGAGGGCCTTTCGCGTGCCGGGCACTGTAGTAAAACGTGCACCACGTCAGGACCCGGCGCGCCCTGGCGGTGAGACGGGATGGGGCGGGATGAGACAGCCTGGACGTCGTGGACGCTGCCGCCCGCGATCGCTGGGTGCCTGGCCCAGCGATACCATAGGTGCATCGCGCTCTCTTCCCGTTCGGGCGGATTAGCTTTAAGGCACAGAACCAGGGGTTATGCCGGGGTTCGGTGCTACGGGTGACGTCCAAACCTCGGTGTAAATGAAGACGGGCGTAGGTTCCCTTCAAGACGGCCAAGTCATCGAAGGGAAGGACCTACGCCCATGCCACACCGAGTATCCCCTACCGAGCGTATCCACGGCCACATCGATGAGCTGTTCGCCTCGGGCAGGCAGCTGCCGGAGATCCTGGAGGAGGTGGCCCGGCTCGGCGCGCAGCTGCTGATGCAGGCCGCACTCGAGGCCGAGATCACCGGGTTCCTCGGCCGCGACCGGTATCAGCGGGCCGCGGCGTGCGAGGATGCCCGGCCGGGTTCCCGGAACGGGTACCGGGAGGTCACGGTCAAGACGACCGCCGGGCCGGTGCAGCTGGCCCGGCCTAAGCTGCGCGGCACGACCGGGGCGTTCGCGTCCCGGCTGTTCGGGTCGCACGTGACGAAGACGAACGCGCTGGAATCGCTGGTGATCGCCTCGTTCGTGCGCGGCCTGTCCGTCCGCGACGTGGAGGCCGCCCTGGCGGAGGCGCTCGGTGACCAGGCCGCGATCTCCAAGTCCACGGTGTCGTCGGTCTGCGGCCAGATCAAAGACGAGTACCAGGCCTGGGCCCGGCGCCGCCTGGACGGCATCACGCTGGATTACCTGTACCTGGACGCCTCCTTCTTCCGGATGCACCCGGGCTCCCCGGCCGAGCCGGTGCTGGCCGCGTGGGGCATCACCACCGGCGGCAAGCCCGCGTTCATCGGCCTGGCCCCCGGCGCCGGGGAGTCCGCCGACGCCTGGCACGACTTCCTGCAAGACCTGAAGGACCGGGGCCTGCCCTCGCCGCTGCTGGTCATCTCGGACGGCGCCCCCGGCCTGATCGCCGCGATCGAGCAGGCCTTCCCCAGGGCACTACGTCAAAGGTGCCTGATCCATCGCGCCAGGAACATCCTGGCCAAGGTCCCGGCCGGGATGCAGGCCGAGATCAAGGACGCCTACTGGAAGCTGTTTGACACCGAAGACCTGAAGACCCGGCCAGGCCCGCGGCTCGCCGAGCTGGTGGATCACCGGATCAGCGAGCTGGCCGGCCGGTACGCCGCGACCTACCCGGCCGCGATGAGATGCCTGCTCGCCGACCGCGAAGGCCTGACCGCCTACCTGCGGTTCCCCGCTGAGCACCACCCTCGCGTCCGGCACTCCAACTTCATCGAGCGGACCTTCGGCGAGACCCGCCGCCGCACCAAGGTCATCGGCCGGCTCCCCGGCGAGACCTCCTGCCTGACCCTGGTCTGGGCCGTCCTGGACCGCGCCTCCCGCGGCTGGCGCGGCCTGACCATGACCAGCGACGGCCTGCGCCTGCTCCAGGACCTGCGCCGCTCGCTGCTCGACCCGCCCCGCCAGCTCCGGCCACGCACCGCAGCCGCCACCCCGGGCGACGACAACCGCCCCGAGAATGTCAGCGCCACCGCCTAATATCGCCATGACCGGGAACCGCGCCCGTCCCTTTTACACCGGATTCCGGACGCCACCATCATCGGCCGCGGCCCGGCCTGTAGCCCTGACCAGGGTCTCTACGGAACCCGTGCTACCAGGGCCTAACGCATCGTTAGA
>DAIOWL010000960.1:0-3093 GCA_036758545.1 Streptosporangiaceae bacterium
GCCGCCCAATACGATCCCGGAGCCGCGGTTGGGCCGCGCCAGTTCTGGCCGCAGCGGGCGTGGCGACGCCGTGGAGCTGTTCGCCCAGCGGGCCGCGGCGGCCTCGCCCGGCTTCGCCGTCACGCCGGCCAATCGCCGCGAGGTGATCCGGCTGTGCGAGCGCCTGGACGGCATCCCGCTGGCGATCGAGCTGGCCGCGGTGCAGCTGCGCACCTGACGCTGCCGCAGCTGAGCAGTCGGCTGGAGCATCGTTTCGGCCTGCTCACGTCCGCCCACCGCGGGGCCCTGCCGCACCAGCAGACGTTGCGCGCCACCACGCAATGGAGCTACGACCTCTGCTCGGCGGAGGAGCAGCTGCTCTGGGCGCGGCTGTCGGTGTTCGCCGGATCGTTCGACCTCGCCGCGGCCGAGGCGCTCTGCGCCGGCGGCCCCCTGACCCGCGAGGACATCCTGCCCACCCTGATCGGCCTGGTGGACAAGTCGGTGGTGCTGCGCACAGAGGAGGACGCCGCGCGGTACTGGCTGCTGGACACCATCCGCGAGTTCGGGGCCGAACGGCTGGCCAGGCTGCCCGCCGACGCGGACGCCACGCAAGACCAGCACATCGCGTACTTCCGCGCCCTGGCGGGCGACTTCAGCCGCCACGCCAAGGACGACGACCAGCTCCAGCGCTACCGTCTGCTCCGGCGCGAGCATCCCGACCTGCGCGCCGCGCTCGGCTACGCCCTCGACCGGCCCGGCCGCGCCGGGGAAGCGGCCCGGCTGGCCGCCGACCTGCGCGCCTACTGGGAGATCTCCGGCCTGCTGCGGGAGGGGAAGCACTGGCTGACCAAGATCCTGCTCCGGTTCCCCGGGTCGTCGCCGGAACGGGCCTGGCTGCTGATGACCCGTGGCGTCCTGGGCACCTTGCAGGGTGAACTCGGCGAGGCAGTCGCCGACCTGGAACTGAGCACGCCGATGGCGGACGAGCACGGTGAGGTCCTGGCCTGCGCGCTCGGTCACGCCTACCTGTGCCTGGCGCTGGTGTTCTCCGGCCGCCATGCCGAGGCGGCGGCGGCGGGCGCGGTAGCCGCGGAGCGACTCCAGGCCATCGACCACTTCAGCGGGCTGGTGTCCCTCGACATCCACATGGGCTACCTGCACCTGCTCAGCGGGGAGCTGGACGCGGCCATCGAACGGTGCGATCAGGGGCTGCGCCGTCTGGGCGGCAGCCAGGAGCGGTGGGCCAGCGGCTACCTTCAGATCATCACCGCCCTGGCCCTGTTCTTCCAGAACAAGTACGCCGAGAGCGCGGCCGCGGCCTGCGCCTCGCTGGAGAAGAAACACGAGCTCGGCGACATCGTAGGCGCGGCCTACTGCCTGGAGGCTCTCGCCATGCTGTCGCTACGGCAGCAGCGGTGCGAGCGCACGGCCTGGCTCATGGGGGCGGCGGACGTCCTGTGGGAGCGGGCCGGCCAGCGGCTCGGCGGCACGGCCATCATGGAGGAACTCCACCAGCAGACGGTCAAGGCGGCGCAGGACGCGCTCGGCGAGGACTGCTATGCGGCGCTGTTCCGCGACGGCGCCGGCCGCCCGCTCGACCTCGTGGTCACGCTCGCACTGACGGACGCCGATGAACTGCCGGCCGCGCCCGGCCGCCAGCGCCAGCCCGGCCTGCTGACCGGCCGGGAGCGGCAGATCGCGGCGCTGGTCGGCGAGGGAATGTCCAACCGTGACATCGCGCAGCATCTCGGCATTTCCAAGCGCACCGTCGACGCGCACCTCGAGCACATCTTCGGCAAGCTGGGCATCTCCTCGCGCGTCCAGCTCGCCACCGGGCTCAGTCCGACGGCGCCGTCCCCAGATCGGCCGCCGCCTCCGCCCGGGCCGCCTGGGCCCTGACCCGCCGGCCCATCCACCAGAACAGCACGCCGATGGCGGCGAAGCACAGCACCGGGACGAGCTCGGTCCACAGGTAGGTGAACCGCTCGGAGTACTTCCAGTCCGACGGGATGAAGTCCGGGCCGAACCAGTGATCGCCCAGGCCGGGCGCGATGAGCTGCACGGTGGCCACGGCCACCAGGATCAGCAGCACCACGGTCAGCGGCCGGTGCCAGGGCATCTTGAACGGGCGGGGGGTGTCCGGGTGGCTGCGGCGCAGCTTCCATAGCGCCGGGTAGATGAGCAGGTAGCTGATCAGCGTGGTCGAGATGGTAACGCCGAGCACGGCGTCGAAGTACTTGGCCGCGTTGCCGCTGGTGATCTGCTGGGCCAGGACGACCACGACCGTGGCCACGACGCCGCTGAACACGTTGACCCGCACCGGCGTGCCGAACCTGGCGTTGATCACGCCCAGCACCCGGGGGCCCGCCCCGTCGTAGCAGGACACGGCCAGGGCCCGGTCCGAGCCCATGATCCAGGTCGCGGCGGAGGTGACCAGGCACAGGATGAACAGCAGGGCGCAGAAGTCGCCGAGGACCAGCCCGGCCCCGCTCAGCGTGGCCGTGCCGTCGGCCGCGACGTGACCGCCGTAGACGGTGAAGACGCTCTGGATGGCGCTGATGAACCCGCTGAAGTTGGTGATCGCGGTGGACGGCAGCACGATCAGGATGCCGATCACCGGCAGCGCGTAGAGGATCACGCTGAACACGGTGGAGCGGGCGATGCCAAACGGCACGTCGCGCTGCGGGTTGGTCATCTCCTCGCCCGCGCTATTGGGCAGCTCGAAGCCGACGAAGTTGAACAGCAGCACGCCGACCAGGAGCACGAAGCCGCCCGCCGACGGCGCGTAGCTCGCTCCGCCCAGGCCGTGGGCGCCGTGCTTGGCCGCGAAGACGATGACCGTGATGGTGAACAGCCCGAGCAGGAGGAAACGGGCGAAGGCCCCGGCCGTCGGGAGCCACTTGCCCACGCTGAACGAGGTGATGGCAGCCACGATGGACACCCAGACGAAGGTCAGCGCGATGATGTAGAACACCACTGTGGGCACGGTGTTGCCGTGGTTGAAGAACACCTCGACCGCGCCGATGCAGGAGATGGCGAGCGCGCCGCCGATCCACACCGGGTTGGTGATCCAGTACAGGAAGTTGTTCACCGCAGCGGCCAGGTGCCCGA
>DAIOWL010000961.1:0-3093 GCA_036758545.1 Streptosporangiaceae bacterium
GCTGTTCCGTCGTGCTGGCCGTGCTGTGCGCGCTGTCGGCCGCCCGCATCTCGGGCGGCCGCGGCGCCGCCCGGCCGCGGCTCCGCCCGGTCGCGCGCTGACCGGTCGGGTCTCTCTGTTGGCACCGTCGGCAGGTTCGGCGGCGAATTCGTCATCTGCTACGCGGTACCGGAACGGGCCCAACTAGCTGATCGGGGGATACCCGGCCAGTCCGGGGGTGGCGATTCTGAGTAAGTGCACGAGCTCATCTACGGGACGGTCCAGGAAACCGGTGGGCTGGCGTTTAAGCGCCGGGCGACGGGTTAGGGACGGCCACCATGGTAGGTAAGAAGGTCGAAGGCAACGAGGATCAGCGCCGGGCGGCCGCCCGCCAGGCCCGCCGGGCCGGTGAGGCCCCGAGCGCGCAGAAGGTGACGACCGGGGCGTCTAAGCAGCGCAGCCACCACCCCAGGCACGAGCCACACGAGGAGAAGGAAGCCGCGCTGCACCAGGGCAAGCAGGAATGGCAGGCAGCCCGGGAAGCTGAAGCCAGCCTGCGCGATCCCGCGGCCGCGGAGCCGGCCCTGACGTTCGCCGGGCGGGGCCGCCCGGATTACGGCCAAGCGCACGAGCGGGTATTCCAGGCCCTGACCGAAGCACAGCGGGAGCACGGCGGCGAAGCGGTCTACCTAGAGGAGATCGCGGATGCCAGCGGCCTGCGCCGAGAGGAGACCCGGGTGCTGCTGCACGACCTGGTAACCGTGCACCGTCTCGTCACCGAACTCGAGGGTACCGACACGCCCGACCTGGGACCGCGCTTCGAGGAGAAACCACGGCTGTGATCAGGGAGGCAGCAATATGGCTCGCGACAGACTAATGCGGGGACTTGGCTGGGCCAGCCTGGGCCTGGGTATCCCGCCGCTGCTGGCCCCCGGTGGCTTCGGCCAGGCGATCGGCATCGACGACGCGCCGCGGCACCGCACAGCCGTGACGATGGTGGGCCTGCGTGAGCTGGCCGCCGCGGCGGGCCTGCTGGGCCAGCAGAGCCCGGCGTGGCTATGGGCCCGGGTTGGCGGCGACATCATGGATCTGGGGATGCTGGGCCGGGCGCTGAAGAACCACGACGGGCGGGGGCTCTGGCGTACCGTGGCGGCCACGGCGGCCGTGACCGGCATCACCGGCGTCGATGTGTACGCCGCGGTAACCCGGTCCCGGGCTCCGGCCGCCGCGGAGCTCGCCGCAGCCGTGACTGTCGCCAAGTCGCCCCGGGAAGCTTATGACCTGTGGCGTCGGCTGGATAATCTGCCGAGCTTCATGGCCCATCTCGACGAAGTGCGGACCACGGGCCGGGACACCAGCCACTGGCGGGCCACCGCCCCGTTCGGTCAGAGCATCGAATGGGACGCCCAGATTTCCGACGACGTGCCCGGCGAGCGGATCGCGTGGCGGTCTGTCGACGGCGCCGGCATCGACAACTCCGGTGACGTTCGTTTCCGGCCCGCGCCCGGCGGCCGGGGCACCGAGATCCACCTGCGGCTGCGCTACGCCATGCCGGCCGGCCGGATAGGTGCGGCGCTGGCCCGGTATTTCGGGGAGGACCCCCATCAGCAGCTAGACGACGACCTGCGCCGGTTCAAGCAGGTGGCCGAGACAGGCGAGGTCGTGCGCTCCGAAGGCGCACCGGAGGGCAAACGTGCCCGGCGGGAGTTCCCACAGCACCCGGCACAGCCGCTCTCGCGCGAAGAGCTAGAGGAGGTACGGTCATGAAGGCTACCTGCTGGATCCGGCCGAATACCGTCAGGGTCCAGGAGGTTCCCGACCCGGCGATCCTCAACCGGCGAGACGCCATCGTGAAGATCACCTCCACGGCGATCTGCGGATCGGATCTGCACCTGCTCGACGGCTACGTGCCGACGATGCAAAAGGGCGACGTAATGGGGCACGAATTCATGGGCGAGGTCGTCGAGGTCGGTGACGGCGTTGACCCCGGCAGGCTGCGCGTTGGCGACCGGGTGGTGGTCCCGTTCCCGATCGCCTGCGGAGCGTGTGCGGCCTGCCAGGCCGAGCTGTACTCCTGCTGCGAGAACACCAACCCCAACGCGGGCCTGGCCGAAAAGTTCTTCGGCCACCCGACGGCCGGCATCTTCGGCTACTCCCACCTGACCGGCGGGTTCGCCGGCGGCCAGGCCCAGTACGCACGGGTGCCGTTTGCCGACGTCAACCCACTGAAGATCGAGTCCGACCTGCCCGACGAGCAGGTGCTGTTCCTGTCCGACATCTTGCCCACTGGTTTCATGGGTGCCGATATGTGCGACATCACGCCGGGTGATGTGGTGGCCGTATGGGGGGCGGGGCCGGTCGGGCAGTTCGCTATGGACAGTGCACGCCTGCTCGGCGCGGACACGGTCATCGGCATCGACAAGGAGCCATACCGCCTGGACATGGCCGCGCAAGCGGGTTACACCACGATCGATTTCGAGCAGGTCGACGTCCGTTCGGAGCTGCTGGAGCTGACTGGTGGCCGCGGTCCGGACAAGTGCATCGACGCGGTCGGGCTGGAAGCCACCCACGGCAGCCTGCCTATCCATGCATATGACCGGGCCAAGCAGGCCGCGCGGGCCGAAAGCGACCGGCCGCATGCCCTGCGCCAGGCGATCATGAGCTGCCGCAGCGGCGGGATCGTCTCGGTCATCGGCGTCTACGGCGGGCTGGTGGATAAGTTCCCCGCGGGGGCCTGGATGAACCGGTCACTGACGTTGCGCACCGGGCAATGTCATGTGCAGCGCTACATGAAACCGCTGCTACGGCACATCGAAGGGGGCGATCTCGACCCGGCGCGGATCATCACCCACACGCTCCCGCTGGACCAGGCGCCGCACGGCTACGACATCTTCAAGCACAAGCAGGACAACTGTGAGAAGGTCATTCTCAAGCCGTAGTGCTAGTCGGCACTCCGCGCATGATCAACAGCAAGATCGCAGGTGCAGCGCCGCCGCGTGCTCCGGCTAGCTGACACTGCCTGCGTCCTCCACGACGTGGTGACCTGGCTGCCGCGATCGGCGGACGCTGCTCCCGGGTTCTCGCAGGCCAGGGAGGCTATGTGATCATGAAGGG
>DAIOWL010000962.1:0-3092 GCA_036758545.1 Streptosporangiaceae bacterium
ACGATCGGTACCCCGGGGCCCAGGCTGAGCGCGATCCTGATGTCATCCGGGTCGAACCGGGGCGCGCCGTCGAAGCAGTTGACCGCGACGATGAACGGCATCCCGTGGTGCTCGAAGTAGTCGATCGAGGCGAAGCAGTCGGCCGCCCGCTGGGTGTCGGCCAGCACCACGGCGCCGATCGCGCCGATGGACAGCTCGTCCCACATGAACCAGAACCGCTCCTGGCCCGGGGTGCCGAACAGGTAGAGCACGAGCTGCGACGGGAAGCTGATCCGGCCGAAGTCCATGGCCACCGTGGTGGTGGTCTTGGCGCCCACGCCCCTGGTGTCGTCGATGCCGACGCTGCGGTCGCTCATCGGCTCTTCGGTCCGCAGCGGCCTGATCTCGCTGATCGCGCCGACCAGGGTGGTCTTCCCGACGCCGAAGCCGCCGGAGATGAGGATCTTGGCGGTCGACGGCGCGCCGTCAGAGTGATTCAAGGCCATCGAGCACCATCCTCAGCAGTCGCTGGTCGGTCGCCGGCTGCTTCTGCGTGGACAGGACCCCGACCAGTCCCTCGCTGATGAGGTCGCCGAGCAGGACTCGCACCACCCCGAGCGGGAGGTCGATTTCCGACGTCAGGTCGACGATGGGCGTGGGCCGGCGGCACAGGCTCAGGAGCCGCCGGTGCTCGGGTCCGGGCCGGAAGAGGTCCGGCATCCGCTCGCTGGTCGCGACCACCACGTCGATCAGGTCGAACGACTCACCGCCGCTCGGCAGCGTCCGCCCCTTGGTCAGGGCATAGGGCCGGACCACCGGCCCGGCGTCCCGGTCGAACCAGCGGTCCTCAGGACCGTCGTGCCTGGTCACTCCGCGGCGATTTCCTGGTCAGGAAACCTCGACTCGGTGGCGAGGTACTTGCCCATCCGCCGCACCAGCATCGCCATCTCGTAGGCGATCAGGCCCACGTTCGCGTCCGCGCCGGTCAGCACGGCCAGGCAGGTCCCCCGGCCGGCCGCCATCACGAACAGGAAGGCGGAGTCCATCTCGATGATGGTCTGCCGCACCTGCCCGGCCCGGAAGTGCTGGCCGGCCCCCCGGGCCAGGCTCTGCAGCCCCGCCGCCAGCGCGGACAGGTGCTCGCTGTCCTCGGGAGCAAGGCCCCGTGACGCCGCCACCACCAGTCCGTCCCGGGACAGGATCAGCGCCTGCTGGACGTGCTCGACCTGATCGACGAGGTTATCCAGCAGCCAGCTCAGCTGTCCGGTCGTATCAGTCTGTGCCATTCCCCAGCCTCGCTATCAGTCAGTCCCCGTACCCGGCACGCCCTCGGGGTCGTCGAGATCGTCCATCCGCCCGCGCCGCCACCCCTGCTGCATCATCGTGAGCATGCTCCGGGTCGCCTCCGGCGACCGCGCGCCGAACCAGGGCTCATCGTCCTGCGGGTCCTGCAGCTCCTGCGGTTCCGCGTCGCGCTGTCCGCGCAGCTGCGGTGCCATGTTGGCCTGCGGAACCCGGATCGGCATCCCGAGGTGGCTACCCGGCGGGGGCGCCGCCGGCGCCAGGAGCGGTGCGGGGGCCGGGGGTGCCGGGGGAGAGAACAGCGCCGGCGTCGGCGCCGGCCCGGGTGGCTCGGCCGGCATCGGCATCGGCATCGGCATGGTCTCCCACGGTGCCATCGGCCATTCCGCCTCCCCGTTCCGCGCACCCGGGCCCGGGCCCGTGGGGCCCGTGGGGCCCGCCGACCCGGTCGGCCCCGCCGGACCCGTCAGCCCCGCTGGGACGGCGGGCGGCGGCAGCCGGTGCCGTCCGGTCAGCGACCGCGGCCCGCTCTCGTCCGGCCGTCCGGCCCAGGGAGCCAGTCGACTGGCCTCTTCCTGCCGTACCACGACGCCGAACGGCATCAGGACCACGGCCATCGTGCCGCCGTACACCGACCGGCGGAGCGAGACCTTGATGGCGTGCCGGGCCGCCAGCCGGCTGACCACGAACAGCCCGAGCTGGTCGCTGTGCGCAAGGTCGAACTCGGGCAGGCTGGCCAGCCGCGCGTTGATGTCGTCGAGCTCGTCGGGCGACATCCCCAGGCCGCGGTCCTCCACCTCGGCGACCAGGCCGGTGCCCACCCGTTCGGCCCGGACCTCGATCCTGGTGTTGGGCGGGGAGAACGCCGCGGCGTTCTCGATCAGCTCGGCGATCAGGTGGATCACGTCGCTGACCGCGTTCCCCGCGATTAGGTCGTCCGACTCGCTGGTCACGTCGACCCGAACGTAGTCCTCGATCTCGGCCACCGCGGCGCGCAAGATGTCCACCACCGGCACCGGGTCGCGCCAGCCGCGGCCGGGCACCGCTCCCGACAAAATGATCAGGCCCTCGGCGTACCGGCGCATGCGGGTGGTGAGGTGGTCGAGGCGGAAGAGGTCGGCGAGCGCGCCCGGCTCGCTGGTCCGCCGCTCCATCGAGTCCAGCATCCCCAGCTGCCGGTGCAGCAGGGACTGGTTGCGCATGGAGATGTTCAGGAAGACCTCGTTGACTCCCTTGCGCAGCCGGGCCTGGTCGACGGCGGCGGAGACGGCCGCGCCCTGGACGGTGCCGAACGACTCCGCGATCCGCGAGATCTCCTGGATGGTGCTGGTGGCCGGCGGCGGGGACTCGGCGACCACATCCACGTCTTCGCCCCGCCGCAGCCGGTCGACGACGCGTGGTAGCCGTTCGTCGGCCATGCCGCGGACGCTATCGTTCAGCCCGCCCAGATCCCTGGTCACCTTGCGGCCGAACCACACCAGCAGGAAGACCGAGGCGGCCACGGCGGCCAGCCCCAATCCTCCAGCCAGGGCGGCCTCGGTGACCAGCTGGTCGCTCCGCGAGGCGCTTATCGCCGTCAGCTGGTCAGCGCTGTCGAGCTGGGCCTTTTCCATGACACCCAGCACCGCCAGCGAGACCGACTGAAAGGCACCCGCCTTCACCGGCACGGTGCGGCCCGTGCTGGCCAGGATCTGGCTTTCCATGGTCTGGAACTGCCGGTAGGCCGGCGAGTTCTGGAGGCTGACGTACGGGGCGTCCAGGCTGGGCGTCATCAGGGCCAGGGCCTCGTTCATGAGCAGGTGCCGGTTCGC
>DAIOWL010000963.1:0-3085 GCA_036758545.1 Streptosporangiaceae bacterium
GTATTCGGTTGGTATTCAGTTCTGGAGTCAGTCAAAGGCGGGCAGGTGTGAGCGGCATGCGGTTCGGATGGAGGCCGCGTGGGGATGCGGTGCTCAGCTGCTGGGCTCGGCCGTGGCCGGCCGGGTTGCGGGTGCCGGGCGCCGGAGGGCCGGGGTTGCGGGGCGCAGGAAAATGGTGACGCCGAGGGCGGCCACCCAGATTCCCCAGCCGGTGCTGCCGATCGGGCCGGCCAGGTCCCAGACCGGGAACCCGGGGACCGCGGTGGCCAGGATGTCGCCCTGGTTGAGCAGGTACAGCGCGCTGACGGCGAGCCCGGTGACGCCGAGCCAGCGGGGCAGGACCCGGGTGCGCACGATGATCACGCACAGGGTGACCGACCAGCCGATGGCGAGCAGCTGCCCCAGGTGCTCACCGAGCAGCGCGCCGCCGTACTGATGCTGGGCGGTCCACGCGGCGTCCACCGCCGCCCGGGTGGCGGCATCGCCGGTGACATAGGAGCGGGCCAGCGGCGGGACGACGAACACCCAGCGCAAGAACCCGGTCAGCGCGAGCACCACCGAGGTGGCGCCCGCATAGGTAGCCACCCGCAGCGCCAGGTCATCGCGTCGCCCGAGCGCCGCCGGCAACAGCAGGATAGCCACGGCCAGGATCGCGTACGTCCAGGCTGCGGCGAACCAGGTCCAGACCAGGCTCGTGCCGCCGCCGGCGAAAGCCGGCAGCACCACGCTCGCCGGCTCGCGCAAGACGTCGGGCCAGTTGAACGTCGATGACAACACCATCGCCGCCGCGGCGAACGCGACCGCGCCGGCCACGAACAGTCCCCCGGTCGCCCGGCGAAGCCCACGCCCGGTGCTTGCCGATGTCATGTCCGGCTGTGCAGCGCCGCGGCCGGTGGCCTCTGCGGCGTTGCGGGTTGTCATGCCAGCAGCCAAGGCCAAGACGGTGCAGAAAGGGTGGAGCGGCTGTGGTGACCAGATGGAGTTCCCGCGCCCGGCCACCCGGTCCACGGGCAGCCCGCAGCGAACAGCAGGACAGTGGCGGGGCAGCCAATCCGGCTGACAGCAGCGAAGGGATACACACAGAACCATTCCTCAGACTGGCGCATTCGAGTCAGATCCGGTTGTTATGCGCGCCTCGACCGTCGCAAGCGAAGCGATATTCAACCGCGCCGATTCGGCGATCTCGGACGTATCTCCGGCTGCCGTCATCGCCCGGTCACCGGCCGGGCCGTGACGTGCTGTGACTGGCCAACGCGGCTTACGTTGAGGTTCCGCTCAACTGCTGGGACCCGCAACTGGCCCAGCCCTCCGGGTTCCAGCCCGGCCGGGAGGTGCCCGATGACCACTACTGCTCCGTCCACTGCCCTCGTCATGATCCAGCCCGCATTCACCGATGCCGAACGGCTCGCCCTCGCCGGGTTCCTGGCCGGGTACCGCGGCTTGACCAGGGAGGCGTACGCGCTTGACCTGCGCCAGTTCACCACCTGGTGCCGCGCCCGCTCCCTGGCCCTATTCACTGTCCGCCGGGCCGACATCGAGTCCTTCGCCCGGGAGCTGGAGGCCAGGGGCCGGGCCCGGGCTACCGTCACGCGGCGGCTGTGCACCATCGCCGGGTTCTACAGGTACGCCGTCGAAGAAGAACTCCTTGAGCATTCCCCTGCCGCTCATGTCCGCCGCCCGCGCGTCGATTACGAGTCGCACGCCGTCGCCCTGGATCGCAACGAGCTCGGCGCCCTGCTCGTCGCCGCCGGTCTCGGTCCGCCGCCCGAGCATGCTCTGATCTCCCTGCTGGCGCTGAACGGGCTGCGGGTCTCCGAGGCCACCGGCGCCGACATCGAGCACTTTGGCCTGGAGCGCGGACACCGGACGATGACGATCACCCGCAAAGGCGGCAAGGTGGTCACCATCCCGCTGGCGCCGCGCACCGCCCGGGCGATCGACCTAGCCATCGGCGAGCGCACCGAAGGGCCGGTGTTCCTGGCCGCGGACGGGCGGCAGCTGGACCGGCACGGCGCCGGGCGGATCGTCCGCCGCGTCGCGCGGCAGGCCGGGATCGGCAAGGCCGTCACGCCCCACACGCTCAGGCACGCCTTCATCACCGCCGCGCTGGATGCCGGGGTCCCGCTGCGCGACGTGCAAGAGGCCGCCTCGCACGCTGACCCGAGAACGACGATGCGGTACGACCGCGCCCGCGGCAGCCTGGACCGGCACGCGACCTACATCGTCGCCGCCTATGTCGCAGGCGCTGCACGGTAAAAGGCGTACCGGCCGGGAGATGCTCCGCCTGACGGTGGCAGCCACCGCCAGGCGGAGCTGCCCGCAGCCGCCGATGCCTATTGCCATCACCCCCTACGGCGACGCACCGCGACCTCAGCGCGAACGCGAGCCCCGGTTGTGATCGGCCGCCCTGCCGTCCGATGACCGCTCCCCCAGCCGTCCCGAACTGGTCGCTATGGCGCCGGGCCGCCGGAGCGCTGGGCCACGTCCTGGCATGCCTGGCGTACCGGCACGCCCGCCCGGCTGGCGGCGGCGCGGATGTAGGCGACGGTCGCGAACAGGGCGTATTGCCAGAAATCGTCGCTCTGCCACCAGGCGACCTCATCCAGCAGGTCCGGGTCGGTCCCGCCATGAAGAGCTGCCGCGGCCAGCACTGCATACTGGAACTTCTTGTTCTGCCGGCCGCGGAAGGCGCACTCGGGCAAGAACCGCTCGCGTAGTCCCTCCAGGGACAGCGGGTCGGCCCGGCTGGCCCCGCACCAGTCCAGCGCGTCCGCGGCGAGGCTGAGGAACACCTCGCCGGGGAAAGTGTTGTCCCGCGGATGCAGTGGCACAAGCTCGCTCACCAGCTCGAAGATGTCTACGTCGCGGGCGAGCCCGTCGAGCAGGGTCTGGCGGGCGGTCGCCGTGTCCTCGAGTGTGGGCCGCTTCCTGGCAGGCATACAACGACGGTAGGGCAGAACCACCGGTCGCCGGGCGGCCTTAAACAGCGGATGCCCGCCGCCAGTCAGTGCAGCACAGTGACGCCCCCCGCTCGTCACGCTGCGTGGTCGCCTTATGGCCCGCGCGACGCACGTGAACCGCCGTT
>DAIOWL010000964.1:0-1651 GCA_036758545.1 Streptosporangiaceae bacterium
GTACTTGCCCACGGACGCGATCCGGCGCGCGTAGCGGGCCTCGCCGCGGAGCTTGGCGGCGGCGCGCGGGGTTATGTCGCCGACCTGGCTTCGCTCGACCAGGTACGGGACCTTGCGGCGAGGGTCCGCGCGCAGGTGCCGCGGCTTGACGTGCTGGTGAACAACGCGGGGATCGGCTTCGGCGCGCCGGGCGAGGGACGGCAGGTGAGCGCGGACGGCCACGAACTGCGGTTCGCCGTCAACTATCTCGCACCGGTGCTGCTCACCCGGCTGCTAGTGCCGCTGCTGACCGCGTCGGCGCCATGCCGGGTCGTCAACGTGGGCTCGCTTGGCCAGGTCCCGTTCGATCCCGCCGATGCCGAGTTCGAGCACGGGTACAACGGAGTAGATGCTTACCGCAGGTCCAAGCTCGCGCTGGCCGCGTTCACCTTCGGCCTGGCCGGTGAGCTCGAGGCGGCCAGGGTAACGGTGAACTGCCTGCACCCCGCGACCTTCATGAACACCGCGATGGCATCACCCCGGTCTCCACCGTCGAGCAAGGAGGTGCGGCGACCATGCGGCTCATCACCGATCCGGCCCTGGACGGAGTCACCGGGCAGTTCTTCGACGGGCTCAGGACCGCACGCGCCCTGCCGCAGGCCTACGACCCGCAGTTCCGCGCGGAACTTGACGAGATAACCGACCAGATGATCGGCCAGTCCCAGGCGACGTAGCTGACGGACCAGCAGGACTGCCAGGCTGACGGATACGGCCCCTGCCAAAGATGCCAGGATCTGCGGCCGGCCCTCAGGAACCCGGGCTCACGGTGCCCAGTGAGCCCGCCTGGCGTCTAGATCGAGGCCCGGCTGCAGAGACAGGCGGCTAGCGTGACGTTCGCCGCCAGGTCAGAGAGTCCGGCGGGTGAAGCCATATTGGCACGGTAACCGCCTGGCCCGTCGCCGCCCGGCGCGCTGCGGCGGGACCGGCTGCCAGGCCAGAATCCGAGGCGCGGCGCGTATGGCACGGGCACTCGACCTGGCCATCGGAGAGCGAACCGGGGGACCGCTGTTCGTGGCTGCGGATGGGCGCCGGCTGGATCGGCACGGCGCCGGGCGGATCGTCCGAAAGACGGCCCGCCGTGCCGGGATCGGCAAGCTCGTCACGCCTCACACGCCTCGGCACGCGTTCATTACCGTGGCGCTTGACGCCGGGGTCCCGTTGCGCGATGTGCAGGAAGCCACCACTCCTGAAGGTCCGATGGTCGGGTACGCAACTTGCTGGAATCCGTAGCGGTACGGATGTAGCGGCTAACGAGTTTTCCTACGGTGACCATGACCAGTCCGGTAGGCGATTAAGCGCAGACCGGCGAAGCGCAGCAACCAAGCGGAAAGGGGCACACGGAATGCCACTTATCAATGTGAAGGTCATCGAGGGCGTTTTCTCCGCCTCGCAGCGCCGGGAGATCGTGCAGAAGCTCACTGATGCGATGGTATCGATCGAAGGTGAGAACATGCGCGGGGTGACCTGGTGCGTACTGGAAGAGGTACACAGTGGCGATTGGGCGATCGGAGGGCATGCGTTGACCACCCAGGACGTGCGGACCCTCGCCGCTGGAAATGGCACCAAGGCCGACGCCACGGCCGGGGCCGCGGTCGGCTGAACCAGCGATCCG
>DAIOWL010000964.1:1661-3085 GCA_036758545.1 Streptosporangiaceae bacterium
GGGGCCTTATCGGAAGCCCGCGGCCGCCATCAGGCGGCTTCTTCACTGTTAGAGTGCCTAGGGTGGGTTCATCCACCAGATACGCGCGCAGCGGAAAGGTGCATGTTGCCCACCAGGTTCTCGGTTCGGGGCCTCCGGATCTGGTCCTGGTGCCGGGTTTCGTATCGCATGTCGAGGCGGCCTGGGACTGGCCGTATCTGGCCCGGTTCCTCTACCGGCTGGCATCGTTCGGCCGGCTGATTCTTTTCGATAAACGTGGTACCGGGCTGTCGGATCCGATGAAACGTCCGCCCACCTTGGCCGAGCGAGTCGACGACATCCGGGCGGTGATGGACGCGGTCGGCGTCGAGCGAGCGCACCTGTTCGGGGTGTCCGAAGGCGGGGCGCTCAGCATCGCGTTCGCCGCCCAGTACCCGCGCCGGGTCGAGTCGCTCATCCTCTACGGCTCCTACCCGCGCAAGGTCGCGACCACCGACTATCCCTGGGGAGTGTCGCGTCAGACAGTCGCTGTGTTCCTCGAGCGCTTCGATGAGGCATGGGCCAGCGGGGCATGGTGGGACATCGTCAACCCGGACCTGCCCCTCGACCCGGACACCCGGCGCTGGTGGGCGCACTACCTACGCGTCGGAGCCAGCCCCAGTATGGCCCGCGACCTAATGCTGATGAACGCCCAGATCGACGTCCGGAGTTTGTTGCCCCAGATCCACCTCCCGACCCTGGTGCTGCACCGCAGCGACGACCGCTGGGTCGAGGTCGGCAACGGCCGCTACCTTGCCAGCAACATCGCCGGTGCGAAGTTGGTCGAACTGCCCGGCGCAGATCACCGCCCGTGGCTCGAAGACGCCGACTCCGTGCTCAATCAGGTGCAGACCGCCATCCGCGGCGCGATCCGGCGCCCCCGCCACGCCAACTCTTCGGTCGGGGTGCATGCGCTCAGCCAGCGCGAGCACGAGATCGTTCGGCTCGCCGTCGCTGGCCAGTCAACGCCTGACATCGCCCGGCACCTGTTCATTAGCGAACGCACCGTCGAAACACACCTGCGTAACGCTTACACCAAGCTCGACGTCAATTCCAGGCGTGAGCTCACCCGACGAGCAGCCCAACTCGGCATCTAGAACCGATAAGAGGAGAGACTTCCCTGCGCTCGGGCGACGAAGCAAGATAACGATAATGGGCAGCAGCAGCACGGGCTGGCTGTCCGGAGCTGGTATCCCGGCTGAGTTGCCGGGCGCATCCAGGTCATGCGGGTGGGGGAGTGGCTGCCGCTGCTTTCATTTCAGGTTTCCTATTCGAGGTATCCGTCAGAGCGCGCGTCACCACCAGGATCCGGCACAGTGCCAGCAGCAGGCCCAGGAAGCCGGCCGCCGCCACCGGCATCCACGGCACCCCGTGGCGGAGCCGCGTGTGGTACCAGCCGTGCCCCG
>DAIOWL010000965.1:0-2687 GCA_036758545.1 Streptosporangiaceae bacterium
CGGACCGGATCTGCACCCGCAGCATGGTGTAGCGGGGCGACGCGCCGAGCGTGCGAGCGCACAGCCGCAGGTCGTCGGGGACCTCGTCGAGCGCGGCGACCGTGGTGACCGCCATGATCGGGATCACGCCGATCATGATGAGGACTTCCTTGGGCATTTCGCCGATGCCGAGCCAGATGATGAACAGCGGGATGAAGGCGAGCGGAGGCAGCGGCCTGAGCACCTCGATGACCGGATCGATCGAATGCCGGATGACCCGGCTGGCGGACATGCCCGCGCCCAGCGCGACCCCGATCACGGTGCCGCCCGCGAAGCCGATCAGGATCCGGCGCAGGCTGGTCAGCGCGTCGAACCACAGCGGCTTGCCCTGAGACGGATAGGGACGGCCGAGGTAGTGGGCGAAGCTGGCCACGGTCTGGGACACCGACGGCAGGAAGACCGGGTCGTTGATCAGCGTGGCGATCAGCTGCCAGAGCAGCGCGAGGATGACCAGGCCCAATGCGCCGGTGCCTAGCCGCCGGGTCCGCGCCCGGCGCCGGGAGCGCCGGTAGGCGGCCAGGTCGGCGCGCTCGTCCTCGTCCGCGGCGAGCGCGAGATCTGCCTCGGCCGGGGGCTCGGTGAGGACCTGCTCGTCGGGCGGGAGGGTGCTCCACAGGGACATTGATCAGCTCCTCAGCGCGACGCGGATCCGCCGCTTGACGGCCAGGAACACCTCGGTGTCGGTGTCGAGGGCATGTCGCGGCCGGGCCAGCGGGATATCGATGACCTCGCTGATGCCGGGCGGCCTGCCGCCCATCACGGCCACCCGGTCACCGAGCAGGATGGCCTCCTCGATGTCGTGGGTGACGAAGATGATCGTGATGCGGTGCTGCTCCCAGATGTCCAGCAGGAACTCGTGCATCCGCTCCCGGGTGATCGCGTCCAGGGCGCCGAACGGCTCGTCCATCAGCAGCAGCGACGGCCGCGACGCCAGCGCCCGGGCGAACGCCGCCCGGTGCCGCATGCCGCCCGACAGCTCGTGCGGGAACGCGTCGCCGAACCCGCCCAGGCCGACCCGTTCCAGCAGCGCGGCAGTCTCCTCGGCGAGCTCGGGGTCGTCGCGCTCGTGCAGCCCGGCGGCCCGCTGCGCCCGCGGGCCGAACGCGATGTTGTTCCTCGTGGTGAGCCAGCCGAACAGCATCGGCGTCTGGAACAGCATGCCCCGGGCGGGGGACGGGCCGGAGACCGGCCGTCCCCCCACCGTGACGGTACCCTCGTCGGCCGCCAGCGCGCCCGCGACGATCCGCAGCAGCGTCGACTTGCCGCAGCCGGACGGGCCGAGCAAGCAGGTCAGCTCGCCGGGCCGGACCCGCAGGTCCACCCCGGCCAGCGCCACCGTCCTCCGGCCGCCCCGGCGGAAGGTCTTGCCGACCGAGTCGACCACGACCTCGGCACCGGGGGCGCTCGTCAGGTGCAGCGCCCCCGCCGCGTCGGCGGCCGTCCCTTTAGCTGGAGCAGCCACCGGCCAGCGCCTTCTTGATGAACGTGATGTCGACGTGCTGGGCGATCTGCGCCGCCGACGGCGCCGAGCTCAGCCGTCCCTGCCTGTGGTGGCCCATACGACCACGCCGACGACGACGGCCAGGACCAGCGCGGCCGCTCCGTAGATCCGCCGCCGCCTGCGCTTGTAGACGGGCAGCCGCCCTCTGACTTTCCGGGCCGGTGTGCTGGTTTCCGCCGAAGTGCTCATGATGTCCTGCCTTTCAGTGGTCCGCGCCGCCGACGTAGTAGGCCGAGGCATCGCCCCGGATCGCGACGCTCGGGCGCCCGTCGACCCCGACCGGTACCGGCCCGGCGACGGTGACGCGCTCGCCCCGCCGGTGCGCCGCGCCGTAGTCCGCGATCGCGTAGTGCTGGGTGGCGCGGTTGTCCCAGATGGCCAGGTCGCCCTCGCGCCACTGCCAGCGGACCGTGTGCTCGGGCCGGGTGATGTAGTCCTGAAGCAGCCGGATCAGGTCCCGCGACGCCTGCGGGGTGAAACCCAGCACGGTGCGGGCGAAACCGCCGAGCACGAGTGACCGCTCGCGGGTCTCCGGGTGCACCCGCACCAGGGGGTGCTCGGTCTCGTAGACGGTGGAGACGAACTCCTCGTGCGCCGCTTCCAGCGCCGGGTCGACCCGCTCGCCGCGGTTGAAGGTGCGGGCGTAGTCGAAGTCGTTGGTGTGCAGGACCCGGAGCCGGTCGGCCAGGTCACGCAGTTCCGGCGGCAGGCTCTGGTACGCGGAGACGGTGTTGGCCCACAGCGTGTCGCCGCCGACCGGCGGGATCACCACGGCGTGCAGCAGGGTGAAGGCAGGCGGCCGGTCGACGAAGGTGACGTCGGTGTGCCAGTAGTTGACCTTGCCGCCCTTGAGCGAGTCGATCTCCTCCAGCAGCGGCTGCCCAGGCGGCGAGGCCAGCGTGGGGTGGCCCAGGGTCAGTGGGCCGAGCCGTTCGGCGAACGCGACCTGCCTGCGGTAGTTCAGGCTCTGGCCGCGCAGGAACACCACCTTGTGGTCCAGGAGGGCCTGGCGGATCCTGGCGACCACCTCGTCGTTCAGCGGCGTGCCGGTGTCCGCGCCGGTGATCTCGGCGCCGATCTGGCCGGCCAGCCTGGTGACTGCGACGTGCGTGGTCGCGGTAAGGGTTTCGGGCATGACGAAAACGCC
>DAIOWL010000965.1:2697-3082 GCA_036758545.1 Streptosporangiaceae bacterium
GCGCTCGATGGCAGCCAGAGCACTGGCGCGGGCGCCGGGAAGGTCAGCGGGTGCGACAGCCCGAGCTGATGACCGTCAGGAAGTCCACGTGGCGGCGCCGGGTGCCCAGATAGCTCGCCATACCCCGAGCATCGCAACAGACGCCCCGTTAGTCAAGTTTTCCCATCAAAAAGATAGGAATATACGCTGACCGCCGCCTACAGCACCGCCGGGCCAAGGTCGGCTCGCGGCCGGACCCGGGGTTTCATGGCGTTCGAGCCGACGCGGCCCTGAGCCACGTCCATCTCGTCTCCATCGGCGCTGCGCCGTAGTTGCACGTCTCACGGCGAAGGTGAGAAGGAAGCCAGCCGCCGAGACAAAGGAAGACCAGCACCATGACCGATAC
>DAIOWL010000966.1:0-3074 GCA_036758545.1 Streptosporangiaceae bacterium
TCGGCTAATAGATTTGCCTTTCGTGAAGGTTGCTGACGCGGTCGCCCTTGCCGGGCACGAGGTGCACGTGTGCCGCTACCGTGAGGCCCGCACGCTGCTGCGCTGGCTCGGCGAGGACCGGGACGGGGACCTGAGCGGGCTGCGCGTGCTCGACGTGGCGGGCGGCGACGGGTACTGGGCGGGCCAGGCGCGCAAGCGCGGGGCGCGGGCCGTCGCGCTCGACCTCGCGACATCCAAGCTCCACTACGGCCGCGGGCTCGCTCACGCGCCCGCGCTCATCAAGGGCGACGCGCTCCAGCTGCCGTTCGCCGACGCCAGCTTCGACCGGGTGATGTCGATCTGCGCGATCGAGCATTTCGACGACGGCGAGAAGGCGCTCGATGAGATGACCCGGGTGCTCGCCCCCGGCGGCGATCTGGTCATGTCGGCTGACGCTCTAACGCTGGCCGAACATTGGCCGAACCTCTTCCGCGCGCACTGCGAGCGCTACCACGTCAAGCGGACCTACTCCCACCAGGAGCTGACCAGCCTGCTCGCCGCGCGGGGGCTCGCCGTGCTCGAGTACCGGTACCAGTTCAGGAGCCGGCGGGCGCAGCAGATGTACCTCGGCCTGTCGGCCTACGGCGGTAGGTTCGGGTTCAACGCGGCAGCGCCGGCGACACCACTGGTCGCCGCCTCGGACCGGGCCGCGCGCGGGGACGGCGGTGCCATCGTGCTCATCCGCGCCCGGCACCAGGGGCCGCGCGCGGGGCGGCACGCGGCCAGCCAGGGGGGAAGTGCTAACCGGTGAGTCAGCACAGGGCGTAGGCTTCATAGTTGACGGGACATCCACGAAGGCATGCCGGGGCCGTGCGGTTGACGCGAGCTCTGGTCAGCCTGCCTGCCCGGGTGGCCCAGGGAAGGAGCAAGTGCGGTCGTGGCACCTCGCGTACTAGTTGATGCGACCGACGTGCCAGCCGACCGGGGGGCGCTCGGCCGGTACGTCGACGGGCTCATCGGCGCTCTTGACGTCGCAGGCGCGGATCTGGCCGTGGTCTGCCAGCGCGCCGACGAGGAACGGTACGAGCGGCTTGCCCCGCACGCGCGCGTGGTGGCCGGACCGACGGCGCTCGCGCACCGGTCCGCCCGGCTGGCCTGGGAGCAGAGCGGCCTGCCGGTGGTGGCCCAGCAGGTCGACGCCGACGTCATCCACGTGCCCTACTACTCGATGCCGCTGCGGCCGGGCCGGCCCACCGTGGTGACCGTGCACGACGTCACGTTCTTTACCGAGCCCGAGCTCTACAGCTCAGTCGGTGCGATGTTCTTCAAGTCGGCCATCCGGACCGCGGCGCGCCGTGCGGCCCGGATCATCGTGCCGTCCAAGGCCACCAGGGACGAGCTCGAGCGGGTGCTGAAAGCCGACCCGACCAAGATCGACGTCGCCTACCACGGCGTGGACCACCGGCTCTTCCACCGGCCCGACCCGCAGCAGGTCCTGCAGGTCTCCAACCGGCTGGGCCTGCACGACAAGCCCTACATCGCGTTCCTCGGCCTGCTCGAGCCGCGCAAGAACGTGGCCTCGCTGATCACCGGCTGGGCCGGGGCCGTGGCCGACCTGGACAACCCGCCCGCGCTGGTGCTCGGCGGCGGCGGGGGCTGGAGCGAGGAAGTGGACGCCGCGGTGGCGTCGGTGCCGCCGCACCTTCGCCTGATCCGCCCCGGCTATCTGCGCTTCTCCGACCTGCCCGGCTTCCTCGGCGGGGCGACGGTGGTGGCATTCCCGAGCCGCGGGGAGGGGTTCGGGCTGCCGGTGCTCGAGGCGATGGCGTGCGGTGCCCCGGTGCTGACCACTCACTGCACCTCGCTGCCCGAGGTGGGCGGCGAGGCCGTGGCCTACACCGAACCCGACTCCGACAGCATCCGCGACGCGCTCCGCGCCCTGCTCGATGACACCTCCCGGCGGAACCGGCTCGCCGACGCCGGCTACGACCGATCCCAGGAGTTCACCTGGGCCGCCTCGGCCGAGGCGCACATGGCCAGCTACCGGCGCGCGGCCGAACAGACCGCTGCTGACGTTAGCGCCGTGTAGCCTGTTTTCTCATGCCGCGCGAACCACTTGAGGCGATCGTCCTCGTCGGGGGCCAGGGCACTCGGCTGCGGCCGCTGACCCTGTCCGCGCCCAAGCCCCTGCTGCCCACTGCGGGCGTGCCGTTCCTGGCGCACCTGCTGACCCGGGCGGCGGCGGGCGGCGTCACCCACGTGGTCCTGGCCACCTGCTACAAGGCGGAGATGTTCGCCGCGGTGCTCGGGGACGGCGGGGAGTTCGGGCTGTCGATCGACTACGTGCAGGAGGAGCAGCCGCTGGACACCGCGGGCGGCATCCGCAACGCGGCCCGGTCCCTGCGCGGCAACGGCCCGGCCGACCCGGTGGTGGTGCTGAACTCCGACATCTTGTCCGGGCACGACCTGACCGCGCAGATCGACCTGCACGTCAAGAGCGACGCCGCGGTGACGCTCCACTTGGTCGAGGTGGCGGATCCGTCCCGGTTCGGGGTGGTGCCGACCGACGAGACCGGCCGGGTCACCGCGTTCCTGGAGAAGGCGCCGGAGCCGGTGACGAACCGGATCAACGCCGGCTGCTACGTGTTCCGCCGCGAGGTGATCGACCAGATCCCGGCCGGGCGCCGGGTGTCGGTGGAGCGGGAGACGTTCCCCGGGCTGATCGAGGCCGGGGCGCTGGTCATGGGCTACCACGAGTCGGCGTACTGGCTCGACGTCGGGACGCCGCAGGCCTTCGTGCGCGGCTCCTGCGACCTGGTGCTGGGGCGGCTGCCCGGCCCGGCCGTGCCCGGCCCGCACGGCCCCGCGCTGGCGCTGGCCGACGCGAGGGTGGCCGATGACGCGGACGTGTCGGGCGGGACCGTGGTGGGCGTGGGCGCTTCGGTCGGCGGCGGCGCCACCGTCTTCGGCAGCGTGCTGTTCGACGGGGCCGCCGTCGGCGAGGGCGCCGTGGTGCGCGACTCCATCCTCGGCCGCGGCGCCATCGTCGCCCCCGGCGCCGAGCTGCACGACGCGGTGATCGGCGACGAGGCCTA
>DAIOWL010000967.1:0-3073 GCA_036758545.1 Streptosporangiaceae bacterium
GGCCACGGTCGTTCTGCGCCGGCGTCGAGCGGGCCATCGAGATCGTCGAGCGCGCCCTCGAGCTGCAGGGCAAGCCGGTCTACGTGCGCAAGCAGATCGTGCACAACACCCGCGTGGTGGGCGAGCTCGAGGACCGCGGCGCAGTGTTCGTGGACGAGCTCGACCAGGTGCCCGACGGGGCCACCGTGGTGTTCTCGGCGCACGGCGTGTCGCCCGCGGTCCGGACCGAGGCGTCCCGGCGCGGGCTGGCCGTGATCGACGCGACCTGCCCGCTGGTGTCCAAGGTGCACGCGGAGGCCCGCCGGTTCGCCGCCGACGGGTACACCGTCGCGTTCATCGGCCACGAGGGCCACGAAGAGGTCGAGGGCACCCTGGGAGAGGCGCCGGACTCCATGGTCCTGGTGCAGACCCCGCAGGACGTGGCCAGGCTGCGGCCCAGGGACTCCGAGCGGGTCGCTTTCCTGATGCAGACCACGCTGTCGGTCGACGAGGCGGCAGAAGTATCGAGTGCGCTGCGCGAGCGGTTCCCCGCGATGCGCGCGCCCGGCAGCGACGACATCTGCTACGCGACGACCAACCGGCAGGCCGCGGTGCGGGCTGTCGCCGCCGATTCCGACCTGGTGCTCGTGGCCGGCTCGGCGAACTCCTCCAACTCGGTTCGGTTGGTGGAGACCTGCGAGCGGGCCGGTACTCCGGCGCACCTGATCGACAGTGCGGCGGACATCCAGCTCGGCTGGCTAACGGGGGTATCGACGATCGGCCTGACCGCCGGCGCCTCCGCCCCTCCTGCCGTGGTGGAGGAGATCATTTCGGCGCTCTCAGGGCTAGGCCCCCTGTCCGTCTCCGAGCGAGTGACGACCACGGAATCAATCAAGTTCGGCCTGCCCAAGGAGGTACGGGGATAATGCCTATGCCACTACGTCAGTCGCTGCGCGTCGGGTCCTACCTGATGCGTCAGAAGCTGGCTGGCAATAAGAAGTTTCCGCTGCTCGTCGAGCTCGAGCCGCTGTTCGCCTGCAACCTGAAGTGCGCCGGCTGCGGCAAGATCCAGCAGCCGCACACCATCCTCAAGCAGCGGATGCCGGTCGAGCAGGCGATCGGCGCCGTCGAGGAGAGCGGCGCCCCGATGGTGTCCATCGCCGGCGGCGAGCCGCTGATGCACCCCCAGATCGACGTGATCGTCTCCGAGCTGATCAAGCGCAAGAAGTTCGTCTTCCTGTGCACCAACGCGCTGCTGCTTCCGAAGAAGCTCGACAAGTTCAAGCCGTCGCCGTACTTCGCCTGGGTGGTGCACATCGACGGGCTGCGCGAGCGGCACGACGAGTCGGTCTGCAAGGACGGCGTGTTCGACGAGGCGGTGGCCGCGATCAAGCTGGCCAAGTCGCGCGGGTTCAAGGTGAACACGAACACCACGGTCTTCAACACCGACACCCCGCAGACGGTCATCGACGTGCTGACCTACCTGAACGACGACCTCGGCATCGACGAGATGCAGATCTCCCCGGCCTACGCCTACGAGAAGGCGCCGGACCAGGAGCACTTCCTCGGCGTCGAGGAAACGCGGGAACTGTTCCGCAAGACGTTCGCGGACGGGCGGCGCAAGAAGTGGCGGCTGAACCACACCCCGCTGTTCCTCGACTTCCTCGAGGGCAAGACCGACTTCGGCTGCACCGCGTGGGGCATCCCCTCGTACTCCCTGCTCGGCTGGCAGAAGCCCTGCTACCTGATGAGCGACGGGTACGTGAAGACGTACAAGGAGCTCATCGAGACCACCGACTGGGATTCCTACGGACGCGGCAAGGACCCGCGCTGCGCCAACTGCATGGCGCACTGCGGCTACGAGCCCTCGGCCGTGCTGGCCACGATGGGCTCGCTGCGCGAGACGATCAGGGCCGCGCGCGGGTAATCCCCTTTAGCTGGCCTGGCGGCAGCTAAAGCGCGAACCGCGGGTCCCTCGCCCCGAGCAGCGAGGGACCCGCGGTTCGCTGTCTCATTCCCGGGCGAGCATGGCCGCGGCCTCGCGTTCCAGGTCGAGATATGGTTCGCCGCTGACGTCGACCGCGACCCGCTTGATCGTGCCGCCGGTAAACCGCCAGGGCCGCTCGCCGGCGTAGTCGCCGGTGACGGCCGCGCCGCTGTCACGGCCGATGCACAGGCCCTCACCGGCCAGCTCGAAGTTGCCGGGCTGGGTCTTGATGCGCGCCTCGCCGACCTTCCGGTCGCCGTAGTAGAGGGACAGCATGCCGGTGGCGACCCCGGGCGGATCTTCGCCGTCCTTGCCGAACGATGCGGACAGGATAAGGTCCTGCCCGGTGGGCAGGTCTTCCGTCGCCACGACCTTCTGCTCGAACATGCCGATGAAGTTGTAGGCGTAGTGCAGCCGGTTGTCCTTGACGTAGAGCGAGTGGCCGCCGAACCAGGACCCGTGGGCGAAGATCACCCCCTGCGCGCCGGCCGCGGGGATGTCGACCTGGGCCCCGATGACGTAGGAGCGGTTGCGGATGTTGACCGCCTGGACCTCGGGGACGTCCGCGATGTCGGGGTAGTAGACGTAACGCTCGCGCGGGCTGGCCAGCTGCGGGCGGGGCGTCAGCAGGATCTCCAGCGGGGACCGGTCGTCGAGGGGGAAGGCGCCGTTGGCCCCGGCCTCGGCGAACCACAAGTTGATCATCTCCCGCAGCTTGTCCGGCTGCTCGGAGGCCAGGTCGTGTACTTCGGACCGGTCGGTGTCGGTGTGGTACAGCTCCCAGGTGTCGTCGTTGAAGTGGCTCCAGCCGCTGATCGTCGGGTGCGTGGTGACCGCCTTCCAGCCCTGGTGCCAGATGGCCCGGGAGCCGAGCATCGAGAAGAACTGGGTCGCGCGGGCCGAGGCGGCGGACGGGTCGTCCAGCGCGTAGCGCATGCTGACCCCGTCGAACCGGCTCTGCGTGTGTCCCTTGATCGTGTCCGGCGGGTCCATCGAAAGCTCCGTCCTCTCACCGAACGTCCGGGTGCAGGAGAACGCCAAGATCGATCACTCGGTCGTCCTGTCCAACGTGACCATCGGTGAGAACGCGGTGATCCGCCGCGCGAT
>DAIOWL010000968.1:0-3072 GCA_036758545.1 Streptosporangiaceae bacterium
CCGTACGATGCGGGGGTGACGATACGGCTGGCCAGCGACGGGCCGCAGACGGTGCGAGCGGACACGATCGGGGCGGCCTGGCTCGCGGTGGCCCAGCGGATCCTGACCGAGGGTGTCGAGAGCCGCTACGACGGCCTGCCGGTACGCGAGATCTCGCTGGTGACGCTCGTCGTGGACCATCCAGGACCGGCGGACGAGATCATCGCCGCGCACGCCGAACCTGAGCGGCTGGCCTGGATGCACGCCAACTTCACCGAGCACGTCGTGGTGGCCGCACTCGGCGACGCGGACAGCTACGCGACCCGGCTGTTCGACTACGAGCACTCCGGCCGGGACCAGGTCGCCTGGGTCGTCGACCGGCTGCGCCGGGACCCGGCCACCAGGTCCGCAGCCATCACGACGTTCCAGCCGCACACCGACACCAGCTACATCCCGTGTGTCAGCCTGCTCGATTTCTGGCTGCCGGACGGCGCGGTCGAGCTAGTCGCCTACGCGCACAGCATCGACTTCGGCGCCAAGGGCTACGGGAACCTGGTCGAGCTGGCTTCGCTGCAGCAGCACGTGGCCGGGCAGCTCGCCCGGCCGGCCGGGCGGCTGCTGATGATCGTCAAATCGGCGCACGTGTACGAGAGCGAGCGCGCCTACCTGCGGGACGTCCTGGACGCGTACCGCTAGCCGGGCGGCGTTAACCGGGCAGCGTTAACCGGGTGGAGGCAACTCGCCGCGGCCCGCGGCCTTGGCCAGGCGGCGGGCCTCCTTCAGGCCCAGGCCGCGGGCCTGCGGCGGGACCCGGAAGATGGTGGCGCCGCCCATCAGGTTCCAGGCGCGGAGCCTGATCACCGGCGCGCCGGGACGCGGCGGGCGCTCGGAGCCGACCTCGGTGTTGCCGCCCATCAGCGAGAAGCCGCCCACCTCCAGCTCGACCGTGTCCGGGATGTAGAGGTTCGCGCCGCCCATGACCGCGACCAGGTTGAGGGTGAGCTCGCCGCCCTCGATCTCGGCCTCGCGCAGGTCGATCTCGTCGCCGCCCATGATCGCGATGGCGTTGATGCTGCCGACCGCGCGGAACCGGCCGCGCCGGTGCGAGCCGGACATGATGGCCACCATCCAGCGCACCGGCTTCTTGGCCAGCGTCGGCGCCGGGCGATCCTGGCCCGCCTCCTGCGGCAGGTCGCCGGTCAGCGTGGCGAGCTCGCCGCGGGTCTTGGCGGCCAGCGCCCGGCCGGACCGCTCCTCGAGCTCGTCCAGGGTGAGCCGGCCCACGGCGGCGTGCTCGCCGAGGGTCCGCAGCGTCTGGTCCCGTTCGGCGTCGGAGACCCGGAGAGATGCGTCGGGGTCGGTCACCCGGCCAGGCTACTTCACCGGGCTTTACGGGGTTAAGGGTGTTAAAGGGCGTCGGAGGGTCGGAACCGGCGCAGGCGCAGGCTGCTGGCGACGACCAGGACCGAGGACAGCGTCATCGCGGCGGCCGCGATCAGCGGGTTGAGGAAGCCCAGCGCGGCCAGCGGCACGGCCGCCGCGTTGTAGCCGAAGGCCCAGGCCAGGTTGCGCCTGATCGTGGCGCGGGCGGCCCGGGCCAGCTGGATCGCCTCGGGCACCACCCGCAGGTCCTCGCGGAGCAGGATCAGGTCGGCCGCGGAGATCGCCACGTCGGTGCCCGCGCCGATGGCCATGCCCAGGTCGGCCGCTGCCAGCGCGGGGCCGTCGTTCACCCCGTCGCCGACCATCGCCACCCGGTGCCCGCGGGCCTGCAGGTCCCGGACGGCCTCGGCCTTGGCGGCGGGCAGGATCCCGGCGATCACCTCCTCGATGCCCACGGCCGCGGCGACCGCCCGGGCGGTCGCCTCGTTGTCCCCGGTGAGCAGGACCGGCCGCAGGCCGAGGCGGCGCAGCCCGGCGACGGCGGCCGCGGCCGACGGCTTGATCGCGTCACCTACGGCGAGCGCGCCGCGAAGCCGGCCGTCCCAGGCGACCAGGACCACGGTCTGGCCGGCCTGCTCCCACTGCGCCCGGTGGCTGGCCAGCCGGGGCGGGATCGCGATCTCGCGGTCGCGCAGCAGCCGCTCGCGCCCGACCACGACCTGGCGGCCCTCCACCTCGCCGCGCACGCCCAGGCCCGGCAGCGCCCGGAAGGCGTCCACCTCGGGCATGGATCCGTCCGCGGCGGCGAGCCCTTCCCGGGCGGCTTCCTCCCAGGCGGCACAGACCGCGGCGGCGACCGGGTGCTCCGAGGCGCGCTCGACCGCGGCGGCGTGGCGGAGCAGTTCGGCGGGTTCGGTGCCGGGCGCGGTGGCCATCGCGGTCACGGTCATCCGGCCGCTGGTGACGGTGCCGGTCTTGTCGAGCACGACGGTGTCGATCTGCCCGGACGATTCCAGCGCCTGGTGCCCCTTGATGAAGATGCCGAGTTGTGCGCCGCGACCGCACGCCGCCACCAGCGCGGCCGGCGTGGCCAGGCCCAGCGCGCACGGGCAGGCGATGATGAGCACGGCCAGGCTCGCGCTGAACGCCTGCCCGGCGGAGGCTCCGGCGGCGAGCCAGCCGGCCAGGGTCAGCGCCGCGGCCGCCAGCACCAGCGGGACGAAGACCCCGCAGACCCGGTCGGCCAGCCGCTGGATGGCGGCCTTGTCCGCCTGGGCCCGGCCGACCAGCGCGATCAGCTGGGCCAGCTGGGTGTGCTCGCCGACCTGGACGGCCCGGACCACCAGCCGCCCGGACAGCGCGATGGTGCCGCCGGTAACCGTGTCGCCGGCCTCGGTCTCGACCGGGAGGGGCTCACCGGTCATCATGCTCCGGTCCACCGCGGACTCGCCGGACAGCACCTCGCCGTCGGCCGCGATCTTCTCCCCCGGGCGAACCACGAAGGTGTCCCCGCGCCGTAGCTGGCCCGCCGGGATGCGACGCTCCTGGCCGTCGGGGCCGAGGACGCAGACGTCCCTGGCGGCCGCTGCGGCGAGCTTGCGCATCGCGCCAGCCGCCGAACTGCGCGCCCGGGCCTCGTAGTACCGGCCGGCCAGCAGGAACGTGGTGACCGCGGCCGCCACCTCGAGGTAGATGCCGCCGCCCGCGGGG
>DAIOWL010000969.1:0-3070 GCA_036758545.1 Streptosporangiaceae bacterium
CCGGGCCCAGCCGAGCGGGGTGGAATCGAAGCGCTGATCGCGGATACCGGGATCGGCGCCGAGCCTGAGCAGGCTCCTGGCCAGGTCCAGGCGGCCGTCCATCGCCGCGACGTGCAGCGCGGTCTGCCACGGGTCCGCGGCGGGCACGTCGGACCTGCCCCTGGCGTTCACGTCGAAGCCAAGCCCGGCGAGCAGTTCGGCCGAGCCGGGCCGCCCCCGCGCCGCGGCCCAGACGATCAGCGCCGGGCGGTCCCGGCGGACGGCCTCGGCCAGCCCCGGGTGAGCGGTCCCCAGCTCCTCGACGGCAGCCTGGTCCGCGACCAGGGCGGCGGCCACGAACCGCTGCCCAGGATCGAGTTCGGGCGCCGGTGCGCCGTGCTCGACCAGGTAGCGGGCGAGCTCGGGGTGCCCGGTGGTGGCGGCGCGCTCCGCGGGCGTGCTGCCGTCCTCGAACGGCGAGGCGATGTCGGCGCCGTGCTCCACGAGCAGCCGGACCCGTTCGGCCATCCCGTGGGTGACGGCCCAGCCGAGCTGACCGCGCACCATCTTCTCCGGCGCGTTCAGGGCGCCGCCCATCCGGGCCTGCCACGGACCACCGTCGCCGGCGCCGAGGCCGAACTCGAACAGCAGCTCCAGGTGGTCGTCGTCCGGCTCGAACATCCGGTTGTACAGGGCCTGGCCATCGTTGGGGTCGGCGCCGGCTTCGAGCAGCAGGCGGGCCAGGGCCAGCGCGTGCGGGTGACGTGGCTGGCGCACCGGGCCGAGTTCGCCGCCGCCGAAGACGCCGGTCAGCACGGTGAACGGAGTCGGCAGGCCGTGCCACAGGTAGCCGGCGTTCGGGTCCGCGCCGACCTGGAGCAGCATCCGGGCGGCGCCGAGCACCGCGGCCTCGTCGATGGCGGGGTCGTGGCGAGCGTAGGCCAGGTAGAACAGCGGCTCGCAGCGAAACGGGCCGCCCGGCCTAGTCGCCGCCCGGCGGTCGGCGGCCAGGTGTGCGGCCAGCCGCGGCAGGTCTGCCGCGGCCGCGGCCGCGCACACGCTCAGCCGGGTGATCTCCGGGTGGTCCAGCAGGATCTGGCGGGCCTGCGCCCAGCGTCCTGGTTCGTCGTCCTCGTAGTACAGGCAGGCCAGGCGGAGAAACTCGTCGGCCGGGCTTGCCGGGTTTCCCGGGTCTTGCGGCCGGGCCGTCATCCGGTCTGGGAACCGGCTGTACCGCTCGACGACCTCGACGTAGCGGCGCAGCTTAACCCAGCTCGGGAAGTCGTAGCGCCTGGCCACGACCAGCTGGGCGGCGCTCAGCGGGAACGCGGCGGCCGCGGCGCCGTCCGGGGGCCCGGCCGGATGGCGTCCGGCCACCTCGGCGAGTGCGTCCTGATCGCCGCGGCGCACCGCGCGCTGGAGGTCCCTGGCCTGATGGCGCAGCTGCTGGAGGCTGGGCTCGGTGGGCAGGTCGGTCATGATCGCTCCTTTCGAGCGCCTGCGGTCCGCGTCGCAAGCCGAAAGGAGGGATATCTGAAATCAGATCACCGGCCCCGCACAGGTGGACTCTGTCCTTCCCGCGGACCGGGGGTGCCCTGCGAACCAGGACCCAGTTTACTATCCGCTGCCAGCTCGCGCGATCCGGCGCATCGACCGTGGATGGTCTTCGGGGAGTGGCCGCGTTAGGCTTTTCCTGCGTCGTGCAGCCTGGGAGGTGCCGGTGATGACAGGACCGGACGAAGGGGGCCTGGCAAGCCGCGGGTACCTGCGGGCGGCCCACGCCGACCGCGAGCAGGCGATCACGGTGCTGAAGGCGGCCTACGCGCAGGGCCGGCTGACCAAGGACGAACTCGAGGCGCGGGCGGGCCTGGTGTTCGCGTCGCGGACCTACGCGGAGCTGGCCGCACTGACCGCCGACCTGCCCGGCGCAAGCCCGGCTGCCGCGAGCCCGGCCGGCCTGGGGTCCGATGCCGTATGGCCGCGGCCCAGCACGCCCGCCCGGACGATGGCGAAAGCGGCCCGCAGGTCGGGGGTCTGCCTGCTCGTCGCGGTCGCCCTGGTGGAGGGCGCATTCCTGGCCGATAACTTCCTGCTGATCGTCGCGGGCTTCTTCGCGCTCATCGCGGCGTCGGGATTCTTCGGGTACGGGATCCTCGACGCGTGGGAGGAGCGGCGCTCCCAGGCCCAGATGCCCCCGGGGCCGGGTCGGCGGCACCAGGGACCCGAGGGTCGCCTGCCCGGCGATGACGCGGCTCCCACCGGGATCAGCCCAACCCGCGCCGACGGAACCCGCGCCGACTCACGCGCCCGGCCGCCGGAGCGGGACCGGTATCACCCTTCCAGGCGAGGCATCCCGGATCCGGTCCGGCCGCTGTCACACGTCGCCTACATCATCGGCTGGGCACCGTGATAGCTGGGACGCTTGTTCCGCCAGATGCATAACCGGTGAAGGCTCAGCGGGCGCGGCCTGGCGCGCGCCAGGCCCCGGGAAGCAGCTCAGCACCCTCTGGCACCGCCCGTACCAGGCTGTACTAACTGGATGTCGCGTTCGTGTCGCTCCAGGGAGCATAAGGAACAACCCGGGTCGTTCTGAGGAGGGTGCCCGCATCAAGTGCCACAGCATGCACAGCGCCCGTGATTGCGTGACGCTGCACCCCTGATGGGGGGTGCGATGACACGCAATGATCCGGCCCGCCCGCGGTGGCCTACTCCGGCGGGGCTGGCGTGACTGCTGAGGTGATCCGCCGGCAGGCTTCGCGGCTACAGGTTCGCAGCCACTTGCCAGATGGATTGTTGACAATTTTGTTGAACATTTTTAAGCTCATCCCGTGGATGCGGCTGACGATGTGACGCCAGCGGCTGTTGAGGTTTCCGAGGTTGATGCGGGACTTGCATCGGGGCCGGTGGCGGGTGCCACCGGACGGCGGCTGGCGGTTGAGCGGCTCCGGCGGGCGATCCTGGCCGGGGACATGGCGCCCGGGCAGCGCCTGGTCGAGGAGGAGCTAGCCGGGACGCTCGGGGTGACCCGGGCCAGCTTGCGCGCGGCCCTGTTCGACCTGGCCGCGGACGGGCTGGTCGAGCGGATACCCAA
>DAIOWL010000970.1:0-3069 GCA_036758545.1 Streptosporangiaceae bacterium
GCACTCCTGCTAAAATAGGGACGAAAAACATCCCCTCAGCAGGCTAAACGCAGGTGATGCAGGCTGCCAGCCGGGACCGGCGATGGTGGTCAGGGGCAGGGTCGAACTGCCGACCTTCCGCTAATGAGTGTTAGCGGGTTCGCTGTCCGGCAGACTCGTTAGCTGGTGGCCGCCGGCAGGTGAGCACTGTTGTCCGCCGAGCGTGGAGCTCTGTGAAAAGACCGTGCCCCTGCCGGTGACCGGGAGAGTTGATCGCTGCTGGGATGTCGTGCCCGCCTGCTGGCGTGAGCACTGTTTCATTAGGGCGCTGATTGTTCTCCCGCAGGCTGCTGACCGGATCCGGCATTTCAGGCGGGAGAATTGATGCGCTTGTTCGTAGGCGATGACTGGGCTGAGGACGTGCGACACGAGGTGGCATGTTGCGAGTGAACTGCGGGTTGGAGGGCCGGCGACGATGTCGGTGACGTAGCTCCTGGCCAGTGTTCAAGGCCAGTCCCCGCCCTGACGTGCGCTGCGGGTAACTGCGGGGTGCGGAGCTCAGGGAAGAAGCCGAAGCGGACCCGTTCCATCCGGGAAGGCAGGCGAGGGGAAGGCCGGACGGGCGAACGTGAGTGAACCCCCGCTGATGCCTCGTTACCCAGGGCTCCGGGAGATGGGATGAAGACCGGGGTGCAGGGCCTGGCCGTGGAGGAACGGCAAGCGGCGGCCGGAGAGTTTTCGCCGGTCGTGTGAACACCGCTGGCCTCGGGGTCGAGGGGGCGCCCACCCCGGTCGCGGCTCGTGCATGCGGAACGTGGAAACCCCGTCAGGGTCCGGTGGCGCCGCCCGGCGCCGCCGGTAAGCCGGAGGCAACGATGGCCTAGTTCCCTGGCGGGAACAGGATGCCCAAGAAGCGAACGCCGGTGCGCCGAAAGGCGACGGGAAACCGGGACAGGTGGCCGGCCCTCCGCCGGCCGTCTCGCATAACCGGCCGGATACCGGGACTGGTGCCCGGACCCGAAAGGGTGCTGACGTGGGCAGGTGAGCTGATGAAGGCGAACGGCTGACGCCGCCGGAACCGAAGGGCAAGTTAGGCACGATGACGGGCTACAGCTTCACCACCCCGGTATGGTCCGGCGGACGCTGGATCGTCCCGGAGGTGACGGCAACGGCCTCGACGGTGAACGGACCGGAGGACCGGCCCCGGAAGCAAGACGCACCCGCCGGGTGGGATCAGGTTGACTGGCGGGAGCAGGAGGGGCAGGTACGGCGGCTGCGGCAGCGGATCTTCAAGGCGGCGCAGGAGCAGGACTGGCCCAGGGTCAGGAACCTGCAGAAGCTGATGCTGCGGAGCAGGTCGAACACGCTGGTCAGCGTGCGGCAGGTGACGCAGCGCAACGCTGGGCGCGGGACCGCGGGAATCGACGGGGAGGTCGCCTTGACCTCCGAGGCGAGGGGCGAGGTCGCGGTGCGGGTGCACCGGTCGGTTTCGTCCTGGACGCCGGTCGCGGTCAAGCGCGTGTATATCCCGAAGGCATCAAACCCTGCGAAGTCGAGGCCGCTCGGAATTCCGGTGATCATGGACCGTTGCCATCAGCAGCGGGTACGTCACGCACTGGAACCAGAGTGGGAGGCCCGGTTCGAGCCGCGCAGTTACGGGTTCCGGCCGGGTCGTGGCTGCCATGACGCGATTGAGGCGATCTACGCCGTCTGCAAGGGGCCTCGCTCCAAGCGGGTGTGGATTCTCGACGCCGACTTGGCGGCGGCGTTCGACAAGATCGATCACTGCCGGCTCCTTGAGGCCATCGGGTCGTTCCCCGCCAGGGACATGATCCGGGCATGGCTGAAGGCCGGGGTGTTCGAGCGGGGCAAGGGATTCTCGCCGACCGGAGAGGGAACTCCCCAAGGCGGCGTGATTTCACCGTGCCTCCTGAACATCGCCTTGCACGGGCTGGAGGGAGCCGCCGGGGTCCGCTACCGCACCACCAGGACTCATGCCGGTGAGACGGAGGCGGGCTCGCCCGTTTTGATCAGGTACGCCGACGACCTCGCGGTGCTCTGCTTCAGCCAGGAGCAGGCACGGCGGGTCAAGGCGCAGCTCGCGATGTGGCTGGCCCCCCGGGGCCTGTCCTTCAACGAGGACAAGACCAGGATCGTGCACCTCACCGAGGGCTTCGATTTCCTGGGCGTCAACGTGCGCCGCTACCAGGGCGGCAAGCTGCTGATCAAGCCGAGCAAGGCGGCCATCAGGCGGGTCCGGGAAAGGCTCGCGGCCGAGACGCGCGCACTGCGCGGCGCGAACGCGGGGGCGGTCATCGCCAGGCTCTCCCCGGTCATCCGGGGCTGGGCGGCCTACTACCGGACGGTGGTGTCGGCCGAGGTGTTCTCGGCCTTGGACCACCACGTGTGGCAGCTCACCTATAAGTGGGCGACATACAGCCACCCGAACAAGCCGAAGGGCTGGATCGTCGGCCGGTACTTCGGCAAGTTCAACAAGTTCAGGAACGACCACTGGGTGTTCGGTCACCGCGACGGCGGCGGCCACCTGGTGAAGTTCTCCTGGACCAGCATCGACCGGCACATCATGGTCAAGGGCGCGGCATCACCTGATGACCCAGCCCTGACCGAGTACTGGGCCGAGCGGCGGAACAAGGTGAAACCCCCGCTAGATGACTACACACTCGGCCTGCTCACCAGGCAGGACGGGTGCTGCTCGCTCTGCGGGGATCACCTGCTCACCGCCGATCAGCCACCGCAGTCCCCGCAGCAGTGGGAACGATGGTGGCTTCAGGTCACCCGCAAGGCGATAGCCGCCAGCTATCTCGTCCACCACGGGCGACCCGGCCCCGCCGGTCGCAGCACGACCCGCCTCGTGCACGCCTCCTGCCATCGCGGGCTCCAAGCCCGCCAGCGCAGGAACCCAGCACAGCTGGCCTGCGAGCCCTCGCGGCTCGCTTGAGCTGCCTGCGGCGAAAGTCGCACGGGCAGTTCTTAGGGGGGACCGGCGGGGCAACCCGCCGGTCCTACCCGACCACCACGACATCGAGGTGATGAACGAGGCCGGGAAGGTCCTGGCGAAAAAGCGGCTGC
>DAIOWL010000971.1:0-3068 GCA_036758545.1 Streptosporangiaceae bacterium
CACCAGTACGCCGCGCCCTGGACGCGGTGACCGGCGCCGTCCTTACGACGTGGTGCGCAATACCGCCGAGCCTGGCTGATACCTGATGGTCCCGGCGTGTCGGTCCTCAGGTAGCAAGGGGCCGCACAAGACCATGAACTGGTGTCTAAGCAGTCATGGGCCCGTGCGGCCTTGAGCCATTCTGCCTTCATCGGGATCTCCCGTCACCACCTGGGCCGGCTGGTCGCGGAACTCGCCGGGCCGTGGCAGGCCCGCCGCGAGTCCGGCCTGCGGGAGCGCCGCGGCCGTGAGCGCCGCCGCGCGGCGGGCGCCGGCCGCCGGCACGACCTGGCGTTCACCGACCGGGTCCTGGTCACGCTGGCGGTGCTGCGTCTGCAGATCCCGCACGCCGCACTGGCGCAGATGTATGGCGTGCACCGGTCCACGGTCACCCGCGCCGTGCGCCAGGTCCGCCCGCTGCTGGCCGGGCGGGGTTACGCCACCCCGGCCGGCCCCCGGCTGCATACGCTGGCGGACGTGTTCGCCTACGCCGCCGCCCGCGGCATCCGGCTGCGGATCGACGGCACGGAGGTGCAGGTACGCCGGCCCAGGGCGGGCCGGCCCGGGCGGCGGGCGTTCGTGTCCGGCAAGAAGAAGCAGAACACCATCAAGTTCACCAAGGCCTGCGACCATCGCGGCCGCACCCTGGCCGACGTGACGTTCCGGCCGGGACGGATGCACGACCAGACCGCGCTGCAGACCGACGGCATCGATGACCTGCTGGAACAGTTCCCCGACGTCCGATGCGAGATGGACGCCGGCTACCGGGGCCTGCACCGCGACCATCCCGGTCAGGTCAGCGTCCCGCCGAAGAAGCCCGGCAAGGACGCGGCCCCGGAGGTGACCGGCGCCTGGGAACAGGCCCGCCATGCCCAGTCCTCGCGGCGGATCTGCGTGGAGCACGCCATCGCCGGCAGCAAGCACTGGCGGCCGCTGCAGCGCTGGCTCGGGCGGCGCGAGGACCTGCCCGAGACCGTCCGGGCGATCGGCTCCCTGGTGTCCGACCGCGCCGCCGCCTGGTAACACGCCGCTACCCACCAATCACACCAGCATCCCAGGAGAGGACGTCCCCAGCCTAATTGCGCACCACGTCGTTAGCCATCTCATCTGGAGGGATGGTCGCGTCGCGTGAAAATCCGGCGCTGGTGCGGGTCGGCGGGGCAGGGGTCTGCTGCCGCGCGAGGGCGGGGCTGGTGCGGAGGCGCGGACGGGGAGACAGTGGGAGGCGGGCTGCCCGTGACGCCGGCGTTCTGTGGACTGGGAGTCCGTTCGTTAGCCTGGCGCTGGGGTCTGGACCTGAGGGTCGCACACTGTTGCCTTGAGCACGCCGGTCAGTATTCCGGGCCTGGAACCCGCCGACCGGGACCCCCGGGCAGCCCGCTTCTATCCCATCTGTTCCAGCATAGGAGGAAGCGGTGAGCAGACCGCAGGTCATCGATGACCAGGAGCATGAACGGATCTATGAGCGGGTCGCGGCGGTGGACGTGGCCAAGGACACCGGGATGGTTTGCACCCGGATCCCGCATCCGTCGCGGCCGGGCGCCCGGCGGGCGACGGTGTGGACAGTCAGAGCCCGGATGGGCGCGGTCCGTCAGCTGGGCCGCCAGCTGAAAGCGGACGGGATCGAGATCGTCACGCTGGAATCCACCAGCGACTACTGGCGGATCTGGTTCTTCGTGCTGGAGGCGGCCGGGCTGGTCGTGCAGCTGGTCAGCCCGTTCCAGGCCCGGCAGCTGTCCGGCCGCCCGAAGACCGACAAGCTGGATGCGATGTGGCTGGCCCGGCTGACCGAGCGGGGCCTGCTGCGGGCCTCGTTCGTGCCGCCCAAGGCGATCCGGGACCTGCGCGATTACACCCGGGCCCGGACCCGGCTGGTCCGCGAGCGGACCCGCTGCTGGCAGCGGCTGGAAAAGCTGCTCGAAGGCGCCCTGGTCAAGGTCTCCTCGGTCGCCTCCAAGCTGACCACGCTGTCGGCGCAGGACATGATCAAGGCGATGATCGCCGGCGAACGCGACCCCCGGGTGCTGGCCAGCCTGGCCCGGACCCGGATGAAAGCCAAGCACGACGACCTGGTGGCGGCCCTGGACGGCATGTTCGACGAGCACCACGGTGAGCTGGCCGGGATGCTGCTGGACCAGATCGCCTTCCTCGACGAGCGGATCGCGGCGCTGGGCGCCCGGGCCGCGCAGCTGACCGCGGCGATGCCCGAAGCCCGGGGCGTGAACGCCGACGGGACCGCCGGCCCTGACGCCGGAACCGCTCCCGGCGCCCCGGTGCTGAACGCCGTGACCCGGCTGGCGGAGATCCCCGGCCTCAGCGAGGACCTGGCCCGCACCATCATCGCCGAGACCGGCCTGGACATGACCCGGTTCCGCACCGCCGGCCACCTGGTGTCCTGGGCCGGGCTGTGCCCCGCCGCCCGCCAGTCCGGGCCCCGTACCCGGCCCGGGAAAAAAGGCCAGGGCGACACCTGGCTGCGCGGCGCCCTCGGCCAGGCTGTCACCGGCGCCGCCCGCACCCCCACCTTCCTCGGCGAACGCTACAGCCGGATCGTCCGCCGCCGCGGTAAGGCCAAAGCCCAGGTCGCCGTGGCCCGGTCCATCCTGGTCATCATCTGGCACCTGCTCGCCGACCCCCAGGCCCGGTTCACCGACCTCGGCCCCGGCTACTACCAGTCCCGCACCGACCTCGACCGCAAGCTCCGCAACCACATCCGCCAGATCCACGCCCTCGGCTTCGACGTCACCCTGACCAAGACCGGATAACCCCGCACCGCCCCTGACCAGGCCCGCCCGCTACACCAGGCCCGGGTCCGCTGCCGCGCGCCCATTTCCGCTAGATAATTTTCCGGTCAGAACGCACTGGATCCGGGGTTCCATGGCGTTCCAGCTGGCCCGGCGCAGCCGGATCGTGGTGCCGATGGTGTCGGCGTGGCCTGAGTCCGGTTTTCGGGAAGGTACCGCGTGCGGGTCAGGGTCAGGGGGTCTCGGGGCCGAGGTACGGGATCAGGACCACCGTGATGTTGTCGG
>DAIOWL010000972.1:0-3067 GCA_036758545.1 Streptosporangiaceae bacterium
CGGGACGTCCGGCCCGCCGATCGAGCCCGGCGGGATCACCAGGCTGGTAAAGATGATGGTCGCCGCGGAAACCGCCCACGCGCTGAGCGGGAACCGCGTGCGCAGCACGAGCGGCGCGCTGACGACGAACGCGAGCAGGACCAGCACGCTGGTGGAGTGGTGGCCATGGTGGCCGGCGTTCGCGTTGGTCAGCGTCGAGTTGGTGGCCGCGAAGCAGATCAGCGCGATGATCACGTCGGCGACCTCGACGAGGTCGTACCGCCCGCGCCGCATCCATCCAGGACGCGGGGTCGGCGGCATCGTGGTGTCGGTCACGAACGTCGCCGCGAACCTGCGCACGGCGTGCTGTTCCATGTCCATCAGCGTAGGCGCGGTGACCGGCGAACCTCGTCCCCCGCGCGGCGTATCTGCGAGCCCCTACCCCAGTAGGGGTGGGCCGGCCCGGTCGCGGCCGGCGGCACCGCGAGGGGCGGCCCGCGCCACCGGCCTCATACCCGCGGGGGAGGCCGGCAACCGGCTCGCCTGGCCGACGCCGGCTACGCACCGGCGTCCGTAGCTTCCTGACCGTAAAGCCCGATCACGCAGGAAGGACGCCACGATGAGACTCCGCTACCTGGCCGCCGCGCCGCTGGTCGCGGTCGCCATGTTCGGCACGACGGCCGCGGCCTGGCCGTCCAGCACGGCCGCCGTGCCCCAGGCACCCCCCGCGCTGACGGCCCGGGCCCTATCGGACCGTTACACGGCCGAGGCCAGGGCGATCAAGACGGCCGAACGGGCGGCTATCCGCCACCGGGAGAGCCAGCTCGCCGGCGCCCTGGCCAGCCTGGCTCCCCGGCAGGTGCTGTTCTTCAACCCGAACGGCCAGGGCGTAGCCGCGATGGTCATCGGCAATCTCGCCACCGCGACGCGGGTCGCGATCCTGGTGCCGGGCTCCGACACGACGCTGGCCACGTTCTTCTCCCGGGGGCCGGCGTCGCCGGGCGGCGGCGCCGAGGCGCTCGCCGCGCAGGCCCGCCGGCTCGAACCCTCCGGCCCGGGGGAGCGGCTGGCGGTCATCGCCTGGCTCGGCTACCCCGCCCCGGCCATGCTCAGCCCGGGCGTGATGACCTCGGGCGACGCCGGGCAGGGGGCGCAGGCCCTGCGGCCGCTGGTCACCGCGCTGGCCCGGCACGGCGACCGGGTCGCGCTGCTGTGCCACAGCTACGGGTCGGTGGTCTGCGGGCTGGCCGCGCCGCACCTGCCGGTCACCGACATCGCGGTGTTCGGCAGCCCGGGGATGGACGCCTCCTCGGTGGCCTCGCTCCACACCAGGGCCCGGGTGTGGGCCGGCCAGGAGAGCGGCGACTCGATCAAGTACGTGCCGCACATCCACCTGTTCGGGCTGGGCTTCGGCGCCGACCCGATGTCGAACGGGTTCGGCGCGCGCGTCTTCGCCACCGGTGACAGCGGCCACAGCGGCTACCTGGACCCGGGCTCGGTCTCGCTGCGCAACCTGACCTACATCGCGCTGGGCGACCCCGCGGCGGTGACCCGATGACCGCCCTCATGCAGGTCCGCCGTCTTGCCCGGCGCATCGATGCCGCGACGCCGCCGCACCGCGACCGCGCCGTCGACGCGCTGCGCGCCCTGGCCATCGCGGGCGTCATCGGCGGCCACTGGCTGGTCACCGCGCTCGTGCTCGGCAGTAGCCACCACGGGACGGTCCTGCACGACGACAGCCCGCTGGCCTCGATGCCGTGGCTGGCCCCGGTGTCCTGGATCTTCCAGACGCTCGCGGTGTTCTTCCTCGTCGGCGGCTACGCGGCGGCCCGCAGCTACCGCGGCGGGTACCTCCCGTGGCTGCGCAAGCGCCTGATCCGGCTGGCCCGGCCGGTCGCGGCCCTGGTCGCGGTCTGGATCCCGGTCACCGTCGGCATGCTGCTGGCGGGTGTCCCGGCTGCCACCGTGCACACGCTGCTGTTCCTGGTCATCAGCCCGCTGTGGTTCCTGGGCGTGTACGCCGGGCTGACCGCCCTGACCCCGGCGGCCCTGTGGCTGGTCCGGCGGTTCGGCGCGTCGGCGGTGATCTTCCCGGTCTCCCTGGTGGCCGCCGCCGACCTGCTGCGGTTCGGCCTGCACGGGCCGTCCTGGGTGGGCTGGGTCAACCTGCCGGCCGGCTGGCTCGTCCCGTACCTGCTCGGCATCGCCTGGGCCCAGGGGTTGCTGCGCGCTCGCCGGGTCCCCGCGCTGATGCTGGCCGGCGGCGCCGCCGCCACCGCCGCGCTGATCGCCTGGGCCCACTACCCGGCCAGCATGGTCGGCGTGAACGGGGCTCACATCTCGAACCTGAACCCGCCCACCCTGGCCGCGGTGGCCTTCGGGATCGCCCAGTGCGGCCTGGCGCTGCTGCTGCGCGACCGGCTGGCGCGGCTGATGCGCCGCCCGCTGGCGTGGGCCGGGATCGCGCTGGTCAACCTGTCGGCGATGACCCTGTTCCTGTGGCACCAGACGGCGTTCGTCACGGTCAGTTCCGCCGGCCTGCTGGCCGGCCGGGTGCCGGGCCTGCTGACCGCCCCGGCCGGCGGCCTGTGGGTGGCCGAACGGCTGGCCTGGCTGCCGGTGTTCGCGATCATGCTGTCGGGCCTGTGGCTGGCGTTCCGCCGGATGGAGCGCAGCTAGCCGCTGATGGCGGCGAGCAGCTCCCGCCGGCTCGGCCCGGGCAGCGGGTAGCGCGGGGCGTGGGCGCCGAGCCGCATCACCCGCTCGGCCACGCCCGGCTGGGCGAACACCTCGTCGGCCCGGCTGAGCAGCATCGCGACGGACAGGTACTCGCGGGTGAGGTCCTGATCGGCCAGGCTGGCCGCGAACAGTGCCTTGCTGGCCGCCCACCTGGGGTCGTCGGCCTGGCCGGGCGTGCCGGCGACACACTCGCCAGCGTCGGCGGCGATCTCGGCCAGCCGGTTGCGGTCGAACCACAGCGTCGTCCGGTACAACGGCTCCGCCACCGCGGCGGTCACCTCGTCGAAGCGCCGGACCAGCTTCTCCGGGTCGCCCGGGCCGACGTCGCGCAGTACATCCCGCAGGCTGC
>DAIOWL010000973.1:0-3064 GCA_036758545.1 Streptosporangiaceae bacterium
CCCCGGACACGGCCCGGGTCCACTTCGACATCCTGGTCGCGGACCTGGCGTCCGCCCACGACCGGGTGATCGAGGCCGGCGCCACGCCGGCCGGCGACCACGTCTCGCCCCGGCCGGGCCCGGACGGCGAGCCGGTGCCCTGGCGGGTCTACCGCGACCCGGCCGGCCATCTCTTCTGCCTGGTCGTCCGCTAGCCGCTCAGACGGGGCGGCCGTGCTCCAGGTAGACCAGACCCCGGCCCTTGGTGGCCGCCCGCACCCGGCGCCTGATCGGCCCCCTGAGCAGGCCGAGCGCGTCAGGCAGCGGGACCAGGCGGAACTCGGAGATTTCCTCGGGCTGGAGTTTCAGGCCGGCCAGTGCCGCATCGCTGACCTGCCCGCAGTCGAACAGGAACCTGATGCCTCCCGGCCGAGCCTCCTTGGGCCGGCGGAAGTCCATCACCACCAGTCGTCCGTGGCTCACCTCAAGGCCGGTCTCCTCCTGCACCTCGCGCTGGCACGCCTCCCACGGCGACTCGCCGTCAGCCTCCATGACGCCGCCGGGGATCGTCCAGCCGCTCTTGTAGGTCGGCTTGAGGATCAGCAGCCGTCCCGCCCGGTCGTAGATGAGCGCCCCCGCGGATACGGGTATACCCGGCAGGGGTATCGTTTCCTGGGTCACGTCACGACATCTCCCCGGGCCATACGATCCAAACCATCGCGGCGTCCCGTCAAGGACGGTCTTTCTTCGGCAGTTTGCTGACCACGGCCGAGTAGGAGGCGTCGATCGCCTCGATCAGCTCGTCGTCCGGGATCGCGCCGCCGATCCGCAGCGTGTTCCACCCGGAGCGGCCGATGTAGGCCATGACGGACGCGTCCTCCGGATACCGCAGCAGCCACTCGTCGGCTGCCTCCCGGCTGGCTCCGCACTTCAGGCCCACGGAAGGGGTGTCACCCGATCCGAAGAACGCGAAGATCTTGCCGCCGACCTTGGCCACCACGTCGCCTTCCCACGGCTCGTCCTGCCAGGCCCCCGGCTTGGCCAGGCAGTAGGCGAGCAGAGTTCCCCATGTCATGACGGCACACTAACCCTCGCCGACCGTAGAATTCACCGGGAGCGATCGGGTGACGGGGGAGGCATGGGCGGATCGGGGCCGGTCGGGTTCGACCTCGACATGACGCTGATCAACTCGCGTCCGGCCATCCTGGCCTCGTTCGCCGAAACCTCCCGGGAGACCGGCACCGCCATAGACCTGGACGCGGTGGACCGGCGACTCGGCGTCAAGCTGGACGATGAGCTCGCGTTCTGGTTCCCGCCGGACCGGGTCGCCGCGGCGGCGGAGATCTACCGGCGGCACTACCTGCGGCTGGCGGAGCCGATGACGACCGTGCTGCCCGGCGCGCACGAGGCGCTCGCCGCGGTCCGGGCGGCGGGACAGCGAGCGGTCGTCATCACGGCCAAGCACCCGGTGTCGGCCCGGCCGAGCCTGCAGGCCGCCGGGCTGGCCCCCGACGAGCTGTTCACCCTGGTACACGGCCCGGAGAAGGCGGCGGTGCTGCGCCGCCTGAAGGCGGTCGCCTATGTCGGCGACACGCCGCCCGACATGGCCGCCGCGGTACAGGCGGGCGTGCGGGCGGTAGGCGTCGCGACCGGCTCGTTTACCGCCGGTGACCTGGCGGGCGCGGGTGCCGAGGTGGTACTCGACTCGCTGGCTGCCTTCCCGGCCTGGTACCGGTCGGCCTAGGCGCCCTGCTTCTGGGCGCTGGCCGCGACGGCCGCCACGACCTCGTACGGCAGGTGCCGCGGGTGCACGAGCAGGGCCCTGGCCACCTGGCGGATCCGCGGCCGGAGCGGGGTCAGCGTCTGCTCGCAGTGCCGCCAGGCGGCTGCCTCGTCGCCGCCGAACCTGGCCGGTATATCGCGCCGGAACCGGCGCGCGTCGCCGCCGTCCGCCCGCCAGGACCGCAGCCACGAACGCAGCTCGTCGTCGCTGCCCGGCATCGACCAGTCCCGCAGCCGCTCGGCGATCTGGCCCGCCGCGTCGATGACGAACGCAAGGTCGCCGCCGCCCTGGATGCCATGCACCCGGCCCTGGGTGCCGGAACCGTGCCGGATGCTGGCCGAGCTGAACCGGGCTCCGACGGCCAGCGCGGCTACCGCGTGGCCGGCTTCGTGCCAGGCCGTCCGCACCGCCGCGGTCCGGGCCGGGGCGTAGCTGGCCGCGGCCCCGAGGTCGTAACGCTGCCTGATCCAGGTCTCGTGCACGACGGACTCGTCGTCGTGGCGGATGAGCCGGGCCAGTTCGGCCTCGATCCGGCCCAGGGTCCGGGCTTGCGCGGGCGTCACCTGGGCGACAGCACGCAGAACTCGCTGCCCTCCGGGTCGGCCAGCACGGTCCACGGCACGTCCCGCTGGCCGATGTCGAGGCGGACCGCGCCCGCCTCGGTCAGCGCCAGGATCGCGGCCGCGTGATCCTCGTCCTGGTACGGCGCCACGTCCAGGTGTATCCGGTTCTTGCCGGTCTTCGGGTCCGCGGACGGCAGCAGTTCCAGGTACGGCCCCAGCCCGTCCGGTGACCGCAGCGACAGCCCGCTGGCCGTCGAGGTGGCCGGCGCCCAGCCGGTGGCCATCGCCCAGAACCCGGCCACGGCGGACGGGTCGGCGCAGTCGGCCACCACGGCCGCGACCGGGCCGGTGTCCTTATAGGTCGGCCGCGGGTCGAGGACGCAGAACTCGTTGCCCTCCGGGTCGGCCAGCACGGTCCACGGCACGTCGCCCTGCCCGATGTCGGCGGGCACCGCGCCCAGCGCGAGCAGCCGCTCCACCTCGGCCGCCTGGTGCCGAGCCGATTCCGTGGCCAGGTCCAGGTGCAGCCGGTTCTTGCCGTTCTTTGGCTCGGGCACCGGCACGAACACCAGGGGCAGCGCCGATGGGTCCGGGTAGCTGAACCCGGCCGGCCAGACATCCACCTCGTCGGGCTCCTCGGCGGCCACCTCCCAGCCGAGCGCCCCGGCCCAGAACCGGGCCAGCCGGGCCGGTTCGGCCGCGTCCACAACCAGGTGCACCAGTCGAGTAGGCATGCTCA
>DAIOWL010000974.1:0-3064 GCA_036758545.1 Streptosporangiaceae bacterium
TACGTCCGCGGCCTGCAGTCCGCCGGGATCCAGGCCACGCTGAAGCACTTCGCCGGGTACTCGGCCTCCCGGGCCGGGCGCAACATGGCCCCGGTCGCCATCGGCGGCCGCGAGTTCGCCGACGTGATCCTGGTGCCGTTCGAGATGGCGCTGCGGGGCGGGGCACGGTCGGTCATGCCGTCCTACACCGACATCGACGGGGTCCCCGTGTCGGGTGATCCGACGCTGCTGACCGGGCTGCTGCGGGACACGCTGGGCTTCGACGGCGTGGTCGTCTCGGACTACTACGCGATCGCGTTCCTGCAGACGCAGCACGCGGTGGCCGCGACACCCGCGCACGCGGCCGCGCTGGCCCTGGAGGCAGGCCTGGACGTCGAGCTGCCCAGCATCGCCTGTTACGGCGCCGCGCTGGCCTGCGCGGTGCGCGACGGCCTGGTGGCCGGGGAGTTCGTGGACCGGGCCGCGGCCCGGGTGCTGCGCCAGAAATGCGGCCTGGGCCTGCTCGATCCCGGCTGGCCGGGGGCGGGGGACAACGCCGTGGGCAGTATGGCCGAGGGCAATGGCGAGGTCCTCGACCTCGACCCGCCCGGGCACCGCGCGCTGGCCCGGCGGCTGGCCGAGGAGTCCGTGGTGCTGCTGGCCAACCGGGACGCGGCCCTGCCGCTGCGGCCGCAGGCCAGGATCGCCGTGACCGGACCGCTGGCCGACGACCCGCTGGCCTTCTACGGCTGCTACAGCATGCCCCGCCACCTCGGCGGACGGTACCCCGAGGCCGCCGAGGGCCCGCCGTCCGCCACCGTCCTCGCCGCGCTGCGGTCCGAACTCCCCGGCGCCGAGATCGACTACGCCCCCGGCTGCGCCGTCCGCGACCAGGACCGCTCGGGGTTCGCGCACGCCGCCGCGCACGCGCGGGAGGCCGACCTGGTCGTGGCCGTGCTCGGCGACGAGGCGGGCCTGTTCGGCCGCGGCACCTCGGGCGAGGGCTGCGACGTGGCCGACCTGCGGCTGCCCGGCGTGCAGGAAGACCTCGTCCAGCTGTACCTGAGCGACCCGGTGGCCCAGGTCGTCCGGCCGGCCCGCTGGCTGGCCGGGTTCGTCCGGGTACCGCTGGAGCCCGGCGAGGCGCGGCGGGTCACCTTCCGGCTGCACGCCGACCGGACCGCGTTCACCGGCCGGGACCTGACCCGGGTGGTGGAACCGGGCGAGATCGGCGTCGCAGTCGGCGGGGCCTCGGACCAGCTGCCGCTGCTGGGCTCGTTCACGCTGTGCGGACCGGTGCGCGTGGCCGGCCCCGGCCGGGTGCTCGACACCCCGGCCGAGATCACTGCTCAGTAGCGCATGCCCAGGGCCGCCTGCACCTCGGCCAGGGTGGCCGCCGCGATCTCGCTGGCCCGCTCGTTGCCCTCCCGCAGCACCTGGCGCACGTAGCCGAGGTCCCGCGCGTACTCGGCGCGGCGGGCCCTGACCGGGGCGAGCAGGTCGTTGACCGCGGTGGTGACCACGCTCTTCAGCGCCGCGGCGCCGCCGTTGCCGATGCCGTCCGCGACATCGCGCGGATCGCGGCCCAGGCACAGCGCGGCCAGCAGGACCAGGCTCGAGACGGCGGGCCGTCGTTCCGGGTCGTAGCTGATGAAGCGCTCGGAATCGGTCGTCGCGCCCCGGATCAGCCGGGCGGTCTCGTCCGCGCTGGCCGACAGCGGGATCGTGTTGCCGCGGCTCTTGCTCATCTTGGTGCCGTCGGTGCCGAGCAGCAGCGGCGCAGCCGACAGCAGCGCGTCGGGCACCGGGAACACCCGCTGGCCGTAGCGGTCGTTGAACCGGCGCGCGATCAGCCGGGCGATCTCCAGGTGGGGCAGCTGGTCCTGGCCCACCGGCACCAGGTTCGCCTTGCAGAACAAGATGTCCGCCGCCTGGTGCACCGGGTAGGTGAGCATCAGGCCGCTGACCGACGCCTGCCGCGAGTGCGCGATCTCGTCCTTGACCGTCGGGTTGCGGTTCAGCTCGGGCACCGAGACCAGGCTGAGGAACGGCAGCAGCAGCTGGTTGAGCGCGGGCACCGCGCTGTGCGCGAAGATCATCGTCCGGGCCGGGTCGAGGCCGATGGCCAGGTAATCGAGGAGCATCCCGGTGACGTACTCATCCAGCCGTTCGGCCGTGTCCCTGTCGGTCAACACCTGGAAATCGGCGATCAGCACGAAGACCTCGGCCCCGAGGTCCTGCAGCCTGACCCGGTTCCGCAGCGTGCCGAAGTAGTGGCCCAGGTGCAGCTGCCCGGTCGGCCGGTCGCCGGTCAGGATGCGGAACGCCGCCGCGTCCTGGTTGATCAGTTCCTCGAGTTCGGCCGAACGCCGGTGCTCGATGGTCACGGTCATGATTATCGTCCTCCCGTAGGTCCGGATGGGAGCACGAAAAAAGGCCGTCCATCCGGACGGCCTCCGCCAGCGCAGGATGCAACCGCCCCTAGAGGGCCGGCCACCACTGCGTCACACGATGCATGAGCCCAGGATAGCAAAAGCCAAAGACATTATCCCGAACGGACCGGTCTGACCGTCTCCGCGTCCGTGCCTGCCGTGCCGGGCGGCGGCGCGGCGGCAGGCTCACGCTGGGCCGGACGGGTGGACCCGGTCGCGAGGTAGGCGGCCGCGGCGCACAGTTCGGTTCCCGCCGCGATCAGCAGGCATCCGGTCACCGACCACCCGGCCAGCGGCCCGGCGAGCGCCGCCCCGGCCGCCAGGCCGGCGATCTTCAGGCTGGCCGCCGTGGTGTAGACCTGCCCGCGCAGGTTGGCCGGGGTTTCCCGGTGCCGCACCGCGAACAGCGCGGTCAGCTGCGGGCCCTCGCCCGCCCCGGCCAGGGCGACCGCGGCCAGCGTGAGCCAGCCCGGCGTCAGCGCCGCCGCGGCCATGCTCACCCCGATCACCAGCGTGCTCGCCAGCACCAGGGTGTCTGGCCGCGGGTAACCCGGGCGCCTGCGGCGCGGGGCACCAGCCCGCCTGGCCAGGATCGCGGTGGCGGTGAGCGAGGCGACCGCAGGCGTCGTGGTCCCCACGCAGTCCGCCGTGAT